>JBMHCM010000049.1:0-27562 GCA_049889915.1 Parvibaculales bacterium | reverse complement strand
CAAACCATATCATATGATATGATGCGTATTAACGAGTTCCCACTCATCATCTATACCCCATCCGATAAATCGGCACAGGCATAGGAGTGGAAGAAACGTAAGACGTAACGTTTAGCAATCAAAGGAGATTGCTTGTTCTGTAGCTGACGTAAGGTCAGCTCGCCAGGACACCGCCGTCCACGTTTCTCTTTCAATATCTACAATGTCAAACAGCTGCTCGTAACTTGCGTTGTGAGCCCTCAGTGAAGCGAAAGAAACACCCTTGGTCAAACCTGACCAATGCGTGCGCCTAACCTCTGTGAGGATCAGTATTGATTCCACAAACACCTGAAACAATCAAGCGCTTCCCTGTGGGAAACTTTGTGGCCGCCGGGGTTACTGATTGACCCGCGCCGGAACTGGAGGTGGGTATAGGGGGTGGGCTGCGACCTGTCAAAGGCTTTTTTTCAAAAAAGTGCAAATTTCTGCATTTTTCTGCAAGCCACTGGTTTTAATAGGTTTTTACGCCCGTCAGGGGGTATATTTTGTGCCGCGGCAAAAATCGTCAGCAAAAAAATCATCACCGATTCCGTCGCTCTTGACAGATTTGGCCAACACAAGTCATTTTCTGGCCTTATGAACACTACGCAAACTACTGATACAAATGCTGAAGACGCATTTGGCGAAGACGAGCCTTATGCGTCACTGGCTGATCGGCTGAGCGCACAAAAAAGGCGCAAGCGGGCACGGCTTCGGTTTTCCATGACCGTTCTTATTATGGGGGGGCTGACCGGTTGGATGAGCTCTGACCTGCTGATGCCCGACCCCAGCGCCGCCAATCTCAGTGCCCGCCCGGCCCCGTCCGACCCGACCCTTTCGGCGCAATGGCTGGCTTTGCCGGCCATGCAGCGCGACTATCAAACGCTTGAATTGGCGGCCGGTGACACGGTGGGCGGCCTGTTGGCGCAAGCCGACATTAACGCTGTGGAAGCTGATGCGGCACTGGATGCGCTGCGGCCGATTTATGATGTGCGGCGGTTAAAGCCCGGCCAACAAATTCGCCTGTTCAGAGAATGGCCGGCCGGACGCCCCATGCACGCCGAGCACGCGCGCTTTGCCGGTTTTGATTTTATTCCGCAACCGCGCCAGCAAGTGATTGTGCGGCGCACCGGCCATTTGCAATTTGACGCCGAGAGCAAAGAACGCCCCTTGACCGATCGTTTCTTTTTGGCCGATGCGCTGATTTCGTCTTCCGTCTATGAGGCGGCACGCGGCGGCGGCATGGCGCCCAATCGGGTGGTTGAGCTCATTCGCCTGTTTTCATTTTCCATCGACTTTCAACGCGATATTCGCGACGGCGACCGCTTGGAAGTCTTATATTCGCGGCGCTTTGACGAAAACAATCAATTGGCCGAGGAAGGCGATATTGTTTTTGCAGCGCTGACCAATCGCGGCCGCCGCTATGCTTATTGGCGCATGGCACGGCAAGACGGCTCCATCGGCTATTTCGATGAGGACGGGCAAAGCGTGCAGCGGCTGTTAATGCGCACACCGGTTGACGGGGCGCGGCTGTCGTCGCGTTTCGGCATGCGGCGGCACCCCATATTGGGCTATACGCGGCTGCATCGTGGGCTCGATTTCGCCGCCCCGACCGGCACGCCGATTTATGCCGCCGGTGACGGCACGATCGACAAAATCGGGCGCTTCGGCAATAGCGGCAAAATGATCAGGCTGCGCCACAAAAACGGCTACAGCACGGTCTATGCGCATATGAACGGTTTTGCCCGTGGCCTTAAAAAAGGCCGCCGCGTCAAGCAGGGGCAGATTATCGGCTTTGTCGGCAAAACCGGTTTGGCCACCGGCCCGCACTTGCATTACGAAGTGCTGCACTACAACAAGCCGGTCAATCCGCGCGAATTGGATGTGCCGGCGCAACAAAGGCTGAGCGATGAAGGCCGCTTGGCGCTGGCCGCCGCGCAAACCGTGATTGCCGAAAAAATCAGCGCCCTGGCGGCTGACGATAATGCCACCCGCTCACTGCCGCGCCGCCGCCTCGAAGCGCGCAATAATTAGCACCTGAACTTAAGCCCTAATGCAGTGCCGCATTAAGTGGCTTGCAGTTTAGGCTGATGGCATTATCAGCCACACCGACCGTCACCAGACTGTCATCGGCCAGCCCGCCGGATAAGATTTCTTCGGCCAAAGCGTCCTGCACTTCGCGCTGAATAACCCGCTTCAGCGGCCGCGCGCCGTAAACCGCATCATAGCCTTTCTCGGCCAACCAGTCGCGGGCGTCGGGGGCCAGTTCGATTTGCATGCCCCGCGCCGCCAATAATTTTTCCAAGCGTTGCATTTGAATATCGACAATGGCGCCCATTTGCGCAGCCCGCAATCGGTCGAACAGAATAATCTCATCCAAGCGGTTGAGAAATTCCGGCCGGAAAGCAGCGCGCACCTCTTCCATCACCGCGTCACGGGCCTGCTCGGCCTCCGCCATATCAGGCAACGCCGCCAAATGCTGCGCCCCCAAATTGGAGGTCAGCACAATCAGCGTATTGCGGAAATCGACCGTGCAGCCCTGCCCATCGGTCAGACGGCCATCATCCAACACTTGCAGCAGCACATTAAAAACATCGCTATGGGCTTTTTCTATCTCGTCAAACAAGACGATTTGATAGGGCCGCCGCCGCACCGCCTCGGTCAGCGCGCCGCCTTCTTCATAACCGACATAGCCGGGTGGCGCGCCAATGAGGCGGGCCACTGAATGTTTTTCCATATATTCCGACATATCAATACGGCAGATGGAGGTTTCGTCATCAAACAGAAAATCGGCCAACGCTTTGGTCAGCTCGGTTTTGCCGACCCCGGTCGGACCCAAAAACACGAAGGAACCGATCGGCCGCTGCGGGTCTTGCAAACCGGCCCGCGCCCGACGCACGGCGCGCGACACGGCACCGATGGCAGCGTTTTGCCCGATAACGCGGGCGTGCAAATAATCTTCCATAGCCAAAAGTTTTTCCCGCTCACCCTGCAGCATTTTATCAACCGGCACACCGGTCCAGCGCGAGACGATTTGCGCAATATGATCGTCGCCCACCGCCTCTTCCAACATGGCGGCATCCTTGTTTTTCGCCTGCGCTTCAGCCGCTTCTATATCAGCTTCCAATTGCGGAATAACCCCATAAGCCAGTTCAGAAGCGCGCTCCAATTCACCGCGCCGCTGCACTTGCTCCAATTCGGTGCGCGCCGCTTCCAACTGCTCTTTCAGTTTTTGCGCATCGGCCAGCTTGTCTTTTTCGGCCTGCCAGCGCGCCGTCAGCGCCGTCAGTTTTTCATCCAGCTCGGCCAGCTCGGGTTCCAATTTCAGCAAGCGGTCGGCCGAGGCTTTATCATCTTCTTTTTTCAAGGCCTCGCGCTCAATCTTCAACTGAATGACGCGGCGGTCCAACTCGTCCAATTCCTCCGGCTTGGAGTCGATTTGCATGCGCAGACGGCTGGCCGCCTCATCGACCAAATCAATCGCCTTATCGGGCAAAAACCGGTCGGTGATATAGCGGTGCGATAATTGCGCCGCCGCCACAATGGCGGCGTCAGAAATGCGCACCCCGTGATGCACCTCATATTTTTCTTTCAGCCCGCGCAAAATGGACACTGTGTCTTCGACGCTCGGTTCATCGACAAAAACCGGCTGAAAGCGCCGCGCTAAGGCGGCGTCTTTTTCAACATGTTTGCGATACTCGTTCAAAGTGGTGGCGCCGACGCAATGCAATTCGCCGCGCGCCAAAGCCGGTTTCAGCAAATTGGAGGCATCCATGGCCCCGTCTGAGGCACCGGCCCCGACCAATGTATGCATCTCGTCGATAAACAAAATAATCGCCCCGGCCGCATGGGTCACTTCTTGCAGCACCGCCTTCAAACGCTCTTCAAATTCACCGCGAAATTTCGCTCCGGCAATCAACGCCCCCATATCCAGCGACATGAGTTTTTTGTCCAACAGACTTTCCGGCACATCGCCGGCAATAATCCGCAAAGCCAGCCCTTCGGCAATCGCCGTTTTACCGACCCCCGGCTCGCCAATCAGCACCGGATTGTTTTTCGTGCGGCGCGACAGAACCTGCATGGCGCGGCGAATTTCCTCATCGCGGCCGATAACCGGATCAAGCTTGCCGGCCTGCGCATCGGCCGTCAGATCACGGGCATATTTGCTCAGCGCCTCATAGGCATCTTCGGCACTGGCGCTGTCGGCGGTGCGGCCTTGGCGCAAATCGACAATCGCCGCTTGCAAATTTTGCGACGTCAATTTTGCCGCCTGCAACGCTTTGCCGACATCATCCTTGCCGCCCAGCAAAGCCGCCAAGAGGCGTTCTTGCGTTACAAAACTGTCGCCCGCTTCACCGGCTTGTTTTTCTGCCAAGGCAAACCCTTTGGCCAAATCCGGTGCCAGGCTGAGTTGCGCCGTGCCGCCCTGCTGGGTCGCCATTTTGCCCAGCGCCGTGCCGCAGGCCGATTTGACGGCCAGCGCGTCACCCCCGGCCCGACCGATTAAATCGGCCATGCCGCCATCATCGGCTTGCAGCATTTGCGCCACAATATGCCAGCCGGTCAGCAGTGTGTGGTTGCGCATCAACGCGTCCGATTGGGCGGCTTGCAAAAGCTGTTTCACACGATCGGTATAGCGATCCATATTCATTGTCGCCTCCTTGCGGGCTGTCTCTTCCCTCATATGGGAAGCAGAAAAGCCGACAACAAGACCACCGGTCGACAGACAGAAGCCAAACAAAAAGCCCGCCGCAAGCGACGGGCTTATTCAACGCATAGTGGCGCAGGCTATTCTGCCGAAGCGGTTTCGCTTTCCGGCGCGGCCTCAGCGTCAGCGTCTTTGGCTGTGGTGGTGGCTGCAACGACAGCGACATCGGCTTCGGCTTCCGCGGCACCGTTGGCAGCTTTTTCATCACCGGCTTTGTCGGCGTCTTTGTCGGCCTCTTCGGCGCGTTTCTTGCGCAAGGGGCCCCGGCGACGTGACGGCTTGGCGGGTTTTGCATCGCCGCTCTCATCGCCGTTTGCATCATTACCGTCGCGCACCAAAACCAAAGGCTCATTGCCGGACGCATCGCCATTGGCGCCATCGCGCTCGGCCTCGCCATTGACCGCCTCTTTATCACCCTCACCCGGCGCCGGCTGGAAGCTCAGCACAATGCGATAATAATGTTCGGCGTGTTGGCTGTAATTTTCCGCCATCACACGATCGCCCGATGCCATGGCATCGCGGGCTAGCGCTTGATATTTTTCATAGACCTGACTGGCCGTACCGCGCACCCGCACATCGGGGCCGTTACTGTCATAGCTGCGATTAACAGGATTTTGTTGGCGACGGCCGCGGCCGCGAGAGCGTTTCATGATGCTATCAATACCATTTTTTTGGCCCAGTGCTTGGGCGTTCTTTGACAAGCCACCATTGACACTTGTTTGTGGCAGGGCTGTCAAAATCCAAAGGAAAAGTCTGAAGCTACGCTTTGCGTCACCGCCTCAAAGACAGGCGGAACCTAGCCGCTTGTGCGCGCCAATGCAAACCCGAAATTTATTTTTTTTGCCCCAGCACCACGCGGTCGTGACCGGCCAAATCTTGCCGACAGGTAATATCGGCAAAACCGGCCGCCTGCATAAGCTCTGACACCGCCGCCGCTTGCCGATAGCCAATCTCGAAAACCAGCCAGCCATCGGGCATCAAACAATCGGGCGCGGCTTCGACAATCAGCCGATATGGGTCAAGCCCATCCGGTCCTCCATGCAAGGCCAAAGCCGGATCGTAGTGCGCTACATCGGGCGCCAGCTCGGCCATTTCAGCGGTGCTGATATAGGGCGGGTTGGCGACAATCATCTCAACCTTGCGGTCAACGCCGCGCAGCCAATCGCCGGACTGGACTGTCACGCGGGCCGCCAAACCCAGCCTGTCCGCATTGGCCGCGGCCTGCGCCAGAGCGGCAGCACTGACATCAATGCCCAGCCCTTGCGCCGCAGGTCGTTCGGCCAATAAGGTCAGCAGCAAGCAGCCGGAACCGGTGCCGAGGTCTATCAGCGTGCCGGCAAAATCATCCGGCAACAGCGCCAACGCCGCCTCAATCAGCGTTTCGCTATCGGGGCGCGGGTCCAATACGTCATCGCTGACAAGGAAATCGCGGCCCCAAAATTCGCGCCGCCCGATGATTTTCGAGACCGGCCGATGGGCCAAGCGTTGGGTGATATAATCCTCCAACAGGGCCTGCTGCTCATCGGTCAACATGGCATCCGGGTTCATGGCCAAAGCCGTCAGGTCCATACCGGTGACCGCGCAAATCAACGCTCTCGCATCCAAAGCCGGGCTGTCGAGACCTGCTGCTGCAAAGGCCGCCCGCGCCGCCTGCTGCGCTTGGCTGACGCTCGACCGCTTGGGCAGCCGGTCGGCCATCACGCAATATCGCTGCTGGCCGCCAAACGCTGTGTCTGGTCTTCGCGGATCAATTCCTCGACCATTTCATCCAGCCCGTCACCGGCGAGAATTTTTTCCAGCTTGTGCAGCGTCAAATTAATCCGGTGATCGGTCACCCGGCCTTGCGGGAAATTATAAGTCCGAATGCGCTCTGATCGATCGCCCGAGCCGACCTGGCTTTTACGGTCGGCGGCGCGTTCGCTATCGGCCCGTTCGCGCTCCGCCTCAAACAGGCGCGCGCGCAGTACTTGCATCGCTTTGGCGCGGTTTTTGTGCTGCGATTTTTCATCCTGCTGCGACACGGTAATGCCGGTCGGCAGGTGGGTGATGCGCACCGCGCTATCCGTGGTGTTAACCGATTGGCCACCCGGACCAGAGGCGCGAAACACATCAATGCGCAAATCTTTTTCCTCGATTTTCACATCCACTTCTTCCGGCTCCGGCAGCACCGCAACGGTTGCCGCCGAGGTATGAATACGCCCGCCGCTCTCGGTTTCCGGCACACGTTGCACACGGTGCACGCCGCTTTCAAATTTCAGTCGGGCAAACACGCCCTTGCCGCGAATGGCGGTGACGATTTCCTTATAGCCGCCAATGTCACCTTCGGACTGGCTGATGATTTCCGACTTCCAGCCTTGCAAATCGGCATAGCGGGCATACATGCGATACAGGTCACCGGCAAACAAGGCCGCTTCATCGCCACCCGTGCCGGCCCGCACTTCGACAATCACGTTCAGCTCATCGGCGCTGTCTTTCGGTAGCAGCAGAATTTCCAATGCGCTTTCCATCTCCGGCAATTTGCCCTGCAGCTCATCCAATTCCAGCGCCGCCATTTCCGCCATTTCCGCGTCATCGCCATCGCTCAATTGTTGCAAATCCTCGACCTCGGTCAGCGCGGCGCGATAGGCCCGCACGGCGGTGGCAATCGGGTCCAGCTCGGCGTATTCTTTCGACAATTCGACAAACCGCTCGGGCGGCAATTCGCCGTTCATTTCTTCTTGCAAAGCAGTGGCGCGCGCCAAAATGGCGTCGAGACGTTCAACGGGCAGCATGGCTATTTTCCTTTTTGCAGCTTTTCGGCTTGCGGGTGTTGGGCGGCCAAATCACGTGCCTTATCTTCCACCAGTCCAACCAAATGGTCGACCATTTCATCATGCGGTTTTTTATGGTCCGGCTTGCCGGCAACATAAACCATGCCCGCCTCATTGCCGCCGCCGGTAAAACCAATATCGGTTTCGCGCGCTTCGCACGGCCCATTGACCACACAGCCGATAATCGACAGCGTAATCGGCTCGGCAATATGGGCCAGCCTATCTTCCAATTCGGCGACCGTCTTAATCACGTCAAAGCCTTGGCGTGCACATGACGGGCAAGAAATAATCGTCACCCCACGATGGCGGAGCCCCAAACTTTTAAGCATTTCAAAGCCGACTTTAATCTCATCCACCGGGTCCGACGACAAGGACACGCGAATGGTGTCGCCAATGCCCGACCACAGCAAATTACCCAGCCCGATAGATGATTTCACCGTGCCCGACATCAGCCCACCCGCTTCGGTAATACCGATATGCAGAGGGCAATCGACCGCTTCGGCCAATTGCTTATAGGCGGCCACCGACATGAACACGTCAGAGGCTTTGACGCTGATTTTATAATCGCGGAAGCCATGCTCTTCCAACAAGCCGACATGATAAAGCGCGCTTTCGACCATCGCCTCCGGACACGGCTCGCCATATTTATCGAGCAGATGTTTTTCCAATGAACCTGCATTGACGCCAATGCGCATGGAACAATTATGCGCCCGCGCCGCAGCCACCACATCGGCCACACGTTTGGCATCGCCAATATTGCCCGGGTTGATGCGCAGACACGCCGCACCGGCCTCAGCCGCTTCAATGGCGCGCTGATAATGAAAATGAATATCGGCGACAATCGGCACGCTCGCCGCGTCAACAATTTCACGCAGCGCCGCGGTTGACGCTTCATCAGGACAAGAAACACGGACAATATCAGCGCCCGCTTCTTCCAGACGTTTGATTTGCGCAATGGTGGCTTGGGCGTCCGAGGTTGGCGTATTGGTCATGGATTGCACGGCAATCGGCGCATCGCCGCCGACCGGCACATCACCGACCATGATTTGGCGCGAGACGCGCCGTTCAATATGTCGCCAAGGACGCAGCATCATCAATCGCTAATTTTGCAGGGCCAAAATGGCGTCGCGTCCGACTTCCCGCGCCGTCAAAATCTGCCCACGGCGACCGACCGAACCGACCGCCTCGCCATCGACAACAAATTCCAGCGCCCCGGCATCGCGGGTCGCCAATGTATAAGGCGTTGTTTCTTCCAAGGTAAAGCTTTCATCGCCGCGAATAATACTTGAGAACAAAACCTTGCCGTCGCGATTTTCAATCCGCATCCAGGTGCGGCGGGTCGCGCGAATTTCAACCTTGCGTTCGGCGGCCGGTTTCAAATCGGCCATCGCATTGACTTCCACCACAGGGTCTGTCGCCAATGGGTCGGCCTCCGGCAACACCGCGGCCGTATCATTAACCGACGGTGCCGCCAATGGTTTGACATCGACTTGCGGCGCTTCGGCTTGCGGCGCGGCAGCAGGCGCTTTGGCAGGCAGTTTCGGCTTTGGCGGCGCTTGACGGGCCGGTGGCGGGCTGACCGGCTTGGCCGCAGGCTTAGCCGCTTCCGGCGCCTCAACAGCTACGGGGGCGGCCACTTGTACTTCGTCTTCGCGGGCGCCACCGGCAATCAACCACATCAGATAGACGACAAAAACAACGCCCAACACGACAGCGATTTTGACCGCATTGGAGGTCGAATCAACTTCCGATTGCGGGTCGTAACTCGGCTCGTCCAAATGCGGCAATGTGGTGGCTGCCTTATAGCGATCGATCAGCTCTGCCGCATTGAGGTCCAAATGGGTGGCATAGGTGCGGATAAAGCCAATAGCGTAAACACTGCCCGGCAGGCGCTCAAAATCATCATCTTCCAGCGCCTGCAAATGGTCGGAGCGGATGCGCAGAATGCCGGCAATGTCATCTATGCTGGCACCGCTGGCTTCGCGCGCGCTGCGCAGCAAAACGCCGATTTCGGCCTGTTCAATCTGTGTGTCGGTTTCTGACATAACCTCGTCCTCACCTCAGAGGCAAATTTCTATCACAACTTAATGTTTTGCGCATCTGCGATTTGCCGCATTGCGGCGCGCATGTCATCGGGGGCGCTGTCGAGAATATCGGCCACTGCGGCGCGCAATTTATCGGCATGGGCCGAGCGCACCATGCGTTTGACCGGCCCGATACCGGCTGATGGCAGGGAAAACTTCTGATAACCCAGCCCAAGCAGCGCCATCGCTTCCAAGGGACGGGCGCCCAATTCGCCGCAAATTGACACCGGCACATCATGTGCCGCGCATTGTGCTTGCACATGCGCCAAAAGCCGCAAAGACGGCAAAGATAGAAAATCATAGCGCGTGCCGGTCTGCGGATTGCCACGATCGGCGGCATAGAAAAACTGCATCAAATCATTGGTGCCGACCGACAGGAAATCGAGCTCCGGCAGCAATTTATCCAATTGCCAAACCAAGGCCGGCACTTCCAGCATGGTGCCCAATTCAATCTGCGCCGGTACTTTATGGCCAAAGCCGACCAGTCGGTCGCGCTCGGAAAACAGCAAGGCACGGCAGGCGCGAAACTCGTCAATCGTCGTAATCAGCGGAAACATGACCGATAATTTGCGCCCTGCCGCCGCTTGCAACAAAGCGCGCATTTGCACTTTCAACAAAGCCGGGCGGTCAAGCACCATACGGCTGGCCCGCCAGCCCATGGCCGGATTTTCTTCCGGTGCCAGACGCATGAATGGCAGCACTTTGTCACCGCCGACATCAATGGTGCGGAATACCACATCGCGGTCGCCGACACTGTCGAGCACGCGGTGATAGAAATCTTGCTGCTGCTTTTGCCGCGGCATGGTGGCACTGACCATAAATTGCAATTCGGTGCGGAACAGGCCGATATTTTCGGCCCCGCTATCGGTCAGATTTTCGACATCGACCATCAGACCGGCATTTTTATTGAGCTGCACTTGCACACCGTCTTTGGTCAAAGCAGGCAAATGCTTGATACGTGCATAACGCTGCTGGCGACGGGCCTGCAGGCGGGCCCGATTGGAATAGGCATCGACAATATCGGCAGGCGGGTTGAGATGCACTTCATGGCTGTCGACATCGACAATGATTTCTTGTCCGTCACGCGCCGCATTGACGATACCGCGCACATCGCCAAGCATCGGAATATTCAAAACGCGGGCAACAATCGCCACATGGGCGCCCAGCGCGCTGTCTTCCAACACCAGGCCGCGCAATTTCTTGCGGTCATAGTCAAGCAATTCGGCAGGCCCCATGGTACGGGCCAGCAAAATCGCATCGCGCGGCAGCTTGTCTTCTGAGGCCAATTCGGCGCGGCCGGTCAGGATGCGCAATAAGCGATTGGACAGGTCTTCAAAATCATGCAGCCGTTCGCGCAGATAAGCATCGCGCTGGCCGCCAAGCCGCGCCCGCATGCCATTATTGACCCGCTCGACCGCCGCCTCTGCGGTCAGGCCGGTGCGAATGGCAGCTTGAATGCGCCGCAGCCAGCCGCGGTCATTAGCGAACATGCGATAGGCTTCCAGCACCGCCATATGCTCGCCATCATGGCTGACATCATCATTGCTCAGCATATCATCGACATTGCGGCGCAATTTATAAACGGCCGCCGCCAAGCGATTGCTTTCTTCTTCCGGATCGTCACTGATCAGCCTGGTCACTTCGACACGCGGTTCGTGCAACACCACATGGCCCATCGCCAGACCGTCGGTCAGGCCGCGACCGGCAAACCGTTGCGGATGATCGCTGGGCCCGGCCTCATCGGCCGCCTCTTGCGCTACCGCCAACATTTCCGACAGCACCATGGCGACGGTTTGCAGCGCTTCGACTTCTTCATTCTGAAAAATCCGTTGGGTGATATTCTGCACCACCAAAACACCGCTGACCGAGCCGCCGCGCAAAATCGGCACACCGACAAAACTTTTATACGGGTCCTCGCCGGTTTCCGGCCGATAGGCAAAGCGCGGATGCGACGGCGCATCGGCCAAATTAAGCGGCCGCTTGTGCTGCGCAATATCGCCGACCAGACCCTCGCCAAAATGCAGCACGGTTTTATGCACCGCCTCTTGGTTCAGCCCTTCTGTGGCGCACAGCTCCAGCACATTGCGGCCGCGGCGCAAATAGACCGAACACACGGCCGTGTTCATGCTGGTGGCAATCAATTCAACAATATTGTCGAGGCGTTTTTGCAGGTCACCGCCATCAGCCATGACTTGTCGCAAACGACGCAGCAATATTCGTGGCCCTTCCAGTGACAATGGCATGGTAACGTCCTTTCGACGATCGGCTTGAGGAGACGGGCTTTCCGGCAATGGGCTTTTCAAGCCCTAGCCGGCGGCCTCATCGTCCAAGCCATAGGCCGCATGCAGCGCGCGCACGGCCAGCTCGACATAATCAGCATCGATCAATACCGACACTTTAATTTCCGACGTTGAGATGACGTGGATGTTAATGCCCTTATCGGCCAAGACTTGGAACATTTTCTGCGCCACACCGGCATGGCTTCGCATACCGACCCCAACGATTGATATTTTTGCCATATCGGGGGCCGCTTGCAAATCGGCAAAACTCAATTCGCCGGTATTTTGTTCCACCACTTCCAGTGCGCGCGCCAGCTCATCTTGCGACACGGTAAAGGTCACATCAGTGGTGCTGCCATCGGCCGACATGTTTTGCACAATCATATCGACGTTAATCGCCGCCTCAGCCAGCGGACCGAAAATTTGCGCCGCAATGCCCGGTTTATCCTGCACTTGGCGCAGCGTCACCTTGGCTTCATTTTTTGCATAAGCAATGCCGGAAACGATTTCCTGTTCCATAATTTCATCCTCATCGCAAATCAGCGTGCCGACAATACCGTCATCGGGTTGCGGCAAATCGGGCGCGTCAAAACTGGAGCGCACTTGCAGGCGCACATTATGCGCCATGGCCAGCTCGACCGAGCGGGTCTGCAATACTTTGGCACCCAATGACGCCATCTCCAACATTTCTTCGTAAGACACGCGGTCCATTTTCTTGGCCGCCGGCACCATACGCGGGTCGGTGGTGTAAACCCCGTCCACATCAGTATAAATGTCACAACGGGCGGCCTTTACGGCCGCGGCCATGGCCACCGCACTGGTGTCTGAGCCGCCCCGCCCTAAAGTGGTGATGCGACCGCTTTCCGCCACCCCTTGGAAACCGGCAATGACCGCCACCCGGCCTTCGGCAAATTGCGCTTCCAAAGCGGCGGCATCAATATTTTCCATCCGCGCTGCGCCATGCACATCAGAGGTCTCAATGGCAATTTGCCAGCCCAACCAACTGCGGGCCGAGACACCAATATCTTGCAGCGCCATCGCCAACAGGCCGACACTGACCTGCTCACCGGCCGAAACCACCACATCATATTCGCGCGCATCATGCAGCTTGGCGACATCGCGCGTCAGGCCGACCAAACGGTTGGTCTCGCCCGACATGGCCGACACCACAACCGCCACTTGGTGGCCGGCATCCACTTCGCGTTTGACATGCGCCGCCACATTACGAATGCGGTCTACATCGCCCACCGAAGTGCCACCGAATTTCATTACGATACGGGCCATAATTGCCTTGCGGTTTTCTTTCCAATCAATCGCGCCTATATAGGGCGTAACAGCGGCGCTGCATAGGAAAAACTCAAATGACGCAAGCAAATGGCACAGCGGGTAAGGATAGCGGGCAAGTGACGATTGACCCGGATGAAGTGGCCAAATTTACCGCCATGGCGGCCGATTGGTGGAACCCGACAGGTCAATTCAAGCCCTTGCATAAATTCAATCCGGTGCGGCTGGCCTATATTCGTGACCGGCTGTGCCAGCAATTTGACCGCGACCCCAATGAAACGCGGCCATTAAAGGGCTTGCGGCTGTTGGATATTGGCTGCGGTGGTGGATTATTGTCAGAGCCGATGGCCCGTTTGGGGGCCGATGTGCTGGGCGCCGATGCGGCCGAGGCCAATATCAAAACCGCCAGCCTGCACGCCGAACAACAAGGCCTGGAAATCCACTATCGCGCCATCACGGCCGAGCAATTGAATGCCAATGGCGAAAAATTTGACGCCATTTTGAATATGGAAGTGATTGAGCATGTCGCCGACCCGCAAGCCTTTATGACGGCCTGCGCCGGTATGGTGAAGCCGGACGGCATTATGTTTCTTGCCACGCTGAACCGCACTGCCAAATCTTTTGCGCTGGCCATTGTGGGTGCCGAATATGTGCTGCGTTGGTTGCCGCGCGGCACCCATGATTGGCATAAATTCATCAGCCCGGCCGAGTTGGAAGCAATGGCTGAGACGGCGGGCTTGCAGTTGACCCATTCAACCGGCGTCAGCTTTAATCCGCTGACCGATAAATGGCGCCAAACCGGTGATATGAGTGTCAATTATATGGCTGTCGTCGCGCCGCAGGCGAAATAAGCACCGCTAGTTTTTCTGTTTTTCGGTGAGCCCCGGCAAGGGCGCGACCGGCACCCCTTCCTCCAGCAAATCGCGCGCCTCATCGGCCGTAGTCTGGCCGTAAATATCGCGCTCATCGGTCTCGCCATAATGGATTTTGCGCGCTTCCTCGGCAAAATTATCGCCGACATCCTCAAAATTGGCTTCCACATGTTGCGTCAGCTTTTGCATCATCGCGTGGATGTCCGGCCCATCACCGGCTGTCGTGTCGGCTTTTCCAATTGTGGTTTTTCGGCTGCCTGTTTTGGCAATCGCCGGGGCCATAATCGCTTTGCTGATATTTGACGAGTCGCACCGCACACAGCTCAATCGTCCGGCGTGCAGCTGCGCCTCATAGGCGCCGCTATTGGCAAACCAGCCATCAAACTCGTGCCCCTTATCGCATTGCAGACGATATTTAATCATCGGCGTGGCCTCCATCCGGCAGGGTGAAGCGGCGGCCATGCGCCAGTGCCGGAATTTGCGCCCGCGCCTCGCGCACCAAAGCCGGGTCCATATCGGCGACGATAAATTCATCATCCTCCGCGGCTTCCGCAATCACCTGCCCCCACGGATCGACAATCAGGCTATGGCCATAAGTTTTGCGGCCGTTTTCATGCGCCCCGATTTGCGCTGGGGCGACGATATAAGCCCCCGTCTCAATGGCCCGCGCCCGCAATAAAACATGCCAATGGGCCCGCCCGGTCGGCACGGTAAAGGCAGACGGCACGCTGATAATATCGGCCCCGGCCTGCGCCAAGCGGCGATATAATTGCGGAAAGCGTAGATCATAACAAATGCTCATGCCCAGCGTCACATCGCCCAGTGGGGCGAGCACCGCCTTATCCCCTGCTTGATAGCTGGCACTTTCGGCATGGGTTTCGCCATCGGCCAAGGTCACATCAAACATATGAATTTTGTCATAGCGCGCCGCCACCGCCCCTTGCGGGGTCAGCAGTAAAGAGCGATTGACCGCCTTATCGCTTGCCTCATCAGCCAGCACCATGGAGCCAAGCAATAGATGTACCGCCAATTCGGCGGCCAGCTTTTGCATATGTTGCAAAGCCGCGCTTTCAGCTTCGCCAACCAAGCGGGCGCGCATGGCCTTACGCCCGGCTTCCATAAAATGGCAGGTTTCCGGAAGGGCAATAAACTGCGCACCGGCCGCATGGGCGGCGCGAATGCGCGCTTCCATAATCGGCAGATTATCGACCGGGTCGCAGCCGGTGGTCATTTGAACGCAGGCAAGTTTCATCATGCCCTAAGATATAATCACTTGTGACGGCATCACAACCCGCGCCGCCGTCAGCACGTAGATCCGCCCGACCTCGGCCCGCTTCAACCGCTTGGCAATCGCTTCCACCGTGGCGCCTGTGGTCAGCACATCATCGACAATCACCACCGTGCGGCCGCGCATTGCGTCGGCGGCAGCGGCGGGTATATCGAACGCACCGGCCAAATTGCGTTTACGCCCGGCCCGTGTCAGGCCAATTTGTTGTCGTGTTGGGCGCACCCGTTTGACTCCCTGCCACAAAACCGCATGGCCGGTTTGCGCAGCAATGGCGCGGCACAACTCAGCCGCTTGATTGAAACGTCGCCATAAAAGCCGCCGTCGATGCAATGGTACGGGAAGCAATAGCGCATTGGCGGGCAGCACATCTTGCCCGGCCGCCACCATAAATCCGGCCAACAGCCGCGCCAATTCCGGCCGATCGCCGAATTACAGTTTTTTGATGAGGCTGGCCGCACTGCCGCGATAATGCAACGCCGCGCGCGCCCGCGCATAAGGCGGCGGGTTGAGGCGCACCGGCAGGCTTAGCGTGTCGTCACCCAAATCGACCGGCAGCGGCACACCGCTAATGTGGCAAATCGGAGCGGTGATAAAATCCAATCCGGCCCAACAATCGGCGCATAACCCATCATCGGCGGCCAGCACGGAAGCGCAAATCGGGCAGGCCGGTGGCACCAAAGCGTCTGCCCATAGGCGCGCGGCGTCAGCCGAAAAACGAAACGGTTTGCCAAGCGGTCGCAGCGATTGTTTTCTTGTTGTGCTTGCCGACATAATCGCCATAGTGCCGCATATGAGCCGACAAGTCCCGCAAATCTTTGACCGCCTTGCGCTGCGCCGTAACCGCCAACGGGCCGCCGCCCGACTGGCCGATTATGATTTTCTATTGCGCCGCGCCGCGGCCGATATCGCCGACCGGCTCATGGTGCAGAACCGTAATTTCGACCGGCTGCTTTGCCTCGGCGCGTCAGGCGGCTATTTGCGCAATGAGTTGCAGGCGCGCGGTTTGTTGGGCAGCAAGATCGGCCAACTGATTGAGGCCGATTTAACAGACGCCATGCTGGCGCAAGGCGGGCTGGTGCTCGACGAAGAATGCCTGCCGCTGAAGCCCGCCTGCCTTGATGGGCTGGTTGCCTTTTGGGGGCTGCACCATGTCAATGACCTGCCGGGGGCGCTGCTGCAAATGCGGCAAGCCCTGAAACCGGACGGCGTGTTTCTTGCCGCCCTGCCGGGCAATGAAAATTTACGCGCGCTTAGCAGCGCCTTTATTGAAAGCCAAAGCGCGCTGACCGGTGCCGTGCGACCGCATATGCACCCATCGGCCGATTTGCGTGATTTGGCCGGTTTGTTGCAACGGGCCGGTTTTGCCCTGCCGGTGGCCGATAGCGATCTTGTCGAGGTGCGCTATGGCGACCCGCTGCGGCTGCTGCGCGATTTGCGCGGCATGGGCGAGAGCAATATTTTGCAGGCCCGCCATAAAGGCGCCATGCGCCGCGATGTGCTGGTCGATACGCTGTCTCGCTTCAGCGCCGCCAACCAACAAGACGGTAAAACCGTCGCGGTTTTTGAGATTTGCTATTTGGCAGGTTTTGCCCCGGCCGGCACGCAAACCGGCCCGCATGAGCCGGGCACATTAATCACGCGATTTGATGAAACGCCAATTACCGGCAACGCAAAACCCGATTAGAGCGCGTCGCGCAGTGCCGCGATGAGCGGTTTGTCCGCCTCCGGCATGGGCAGGTCGAACAAATCACGCGGCCGCAACCATTTTACCTGCTGGCCCTCGCACGGCATCACTTGGCCATCCCATTTACGACAAACATAAAGCGGCATCAGCAAATGAAACCCGTCATAGCCATGGCTGGCAAAACTCAATGGCGCCAGACAGGCCGCCGTCACATCGATCGACAGCTCTTCTTTTAGTTCACGAATAAGCGCCGCTTCCGGGGTTTCATCGGCCTCAATTTTACCGCCGGGAAACTCCCACAGACCGGCCATGGATTTACCGGCCGGGCGCTGCGCAACCAACACCCGTCCGTCACCATCGACCAAAGCGCAGGCAACGACCAATAACATGTCAGCTGCGATAGTCGGCATTGATGGAGATATAGCCATGCGTCAAATCGCTGGCCCAAATGCGCGCCTGCCCTTTGCCGCGACCGCCCAGCGCCCCGACATTAACGGCAATATGCACTTCGCGGCCGCGCATATGTTTGGCGACCGGTGCCTCTTTATAATTGGCAACGGCGCGGCCTTTGCGGGCCACCTGCACACCGCCAATATCAATCGACAGGCGATCGCGTTCAGCCGCCTCGCCGGATTTACCAACGGCCATAACAATGCGGCCCCAATTGGCATCCTCACCGGCCACGGCGGTTTTCACCAAGGGCGAATTGCCGATGGCCAGCGCAATGTTTTTTGCCGCTGCATCGGTCGCCGCGCCTTTGACATCAATCGTCATGCGCTTGGAAATGCCTTCGCCGTCACCGGCCAATTGCATCGCCAAATCCTGCATCAGCGCGCGTAGCCCTTTGCGGAAACCGGCCAGTCTTTTGTCATCAACCGAGCGCAACGGCGCGCCGGACAATTTTTTGCCGCCGGTGGCGAACAATAAACACGTGTCGGAGGTTGAGGTGTCGCTATCGACCGTTACGCAATTAAAGCTCTGCTCATTTTCGGCGCGCAGCAATTTTTGCAGCAGCCCGACCGGCAGCGCCGCATCGGTGACGATAAAGCACAACATGGTCGCCATATCCGGCGCAATCATGCCGGAGCCTTTGGCAATGGCATTGAGCGTCACCTCTTGCGCACCGAAACGCACCGTCTGGCTGGCCAGCTTGGCGAATGTGTCGGTGGTCATAATGGCTTGCGCCGCCGCCTGCCAGCTATCTCCTTCGGTCTGCTTGTCAGATAAAGCGGCGATTAAAGGCGCGGCATCCAAATCTTCGCCAATCACGCCGGTGGAGGCGACAAACACATTTTCAACCGCACAATCGGTCAATTTGGCGACACCCTTTGCCATGGCAAGCGCTGCCTTGGCACCTGCCTTGCCGGTAAACGCATTGGCATTGCCGGCATTGACCACCAAAGCACGCGCCTTTCCGCCTCCGGCGGCGGCTTGCAAATGTTGCCGCGACAGGTCAACCGCCGCAGATGGCATTTTCGAGCGGGTGAACACACCGGCCACTTTGGTGCCTTTGGGAAATTGCATCATCAGCACATCATTGCGGCCCTGATAACGCGTGCCGCTGGCCCGCACGGTCAGCTCCACGCCCTCAATCGGCGGCAGCTTGGCGGGCTTTTTCGGCGCAAAGGGCGAAGGCGGTAAATCTTGCGGCATGGGGCGGCCTATTGGGTTTCGCGATGATTATTTGCTGCGTTTACTTGCTGAGGGGAGCGACCGAGACGAAATTAACCTCCGCCGCATCGCGCATGGTGTCGTAAATCTTACGCCGCGCTTCACCAATCAGCACTTGATAAATTTGTCCCTCAACATCGCTTAAGGGCGGCACCGGCTTGGTGCGGATATCTTCAACCTTAATGACATGCCAGCCAAATTGGGTTTTGACCGGTGCCGAAACTTTGCCCTTGACCAGCTTAAAAGCGGCATCGGCAAATGGTTTGACCATCGCATCGCGACCGAAATAGCCGAGGTCACCGCCACTGGCACCGCTCGGCCCTTTGGATTTTTCTTTCGCCAATTGCGCGAAATCAGCGCCGTTTTTCAACGAGATGACAATCGCTTCGGCCATTTCCTTATTGTCGACCAAAATATGCCTCGCCCGCACCTCTTGCTGTTTTGGCCCGCCGGCAATGTTTTTTTGGTAATAGGCGGCGACTTCCTTATCGCCGACCATCTCGGCCAATTGCTTACCGACATAAACATCTTGCAGCGCTTTACGTTCCAAGAAGGCCCGCCGTTTAACGACCTCGGCATCATTATCAAGCTTGGCTTTTTTCGCCGCTTCCGCCGCCAAAATGCGGTCGACCATATAGCCGACCAGCGTTTCAAACCGTTGCTGCTCCGGCAATTGCCCGACCAGCCCCATCAGCTCATCTTCAGCCATGGCGATGTCATCATAAGTGATGGGAATATTATTGACCGTCGCCACCGTGCCGCGCGGCAGGTTTTGCTGGTCAGCGGCCAGCGCCGGGGCGGCCGTCAGAGCCATAAGAAAACAACCGGCAAGCCAAAGGCCGGTGCGATTTTGAACGGGTACGCGTTGTGTCATCAAATCATCCTAGAGGCAGAATAAGGCGACATATTGGCGGCACGGCGGCCGTAAAACAAGCTCTTTTGCATGTTGCGGCCGGACCGGCAATTGACAGCGGGCGGGTGCGCGCTTACATCAGCTAGGGTGCGGTTGGTAACGCGGTCGCCTTACTGCCGCGACGGCTTATCTTTTGGGGGTTTACATGCTCGGTCTTTCTGCTTTGGGGCGCCGCTTATTTGGCTCGGTCAATGACCGTAAATTGCGCAAATATATCGCCCGCATTGAGCGCATTAACGCCTTGGAAGCCGACTTCGAAAAACTCGATGACGTTGCGCTGAAAGCCAAGACCGAAGAATTTAAAAACCGGCTGTCAGCCGGTGAAACGCTGGATGATATTCTCGAAGAGGCCTTTGCCGCCGTGCGCGAAGCGGCCAAGCGAGCGCTCGGCCAGCGCCATTATGATGTGCAATTAATTGGCGGCATGGGGCTGCATGACGGCGCCATTTCGGAAATGAAGACCGGTGAAGGTAAAACCCTCGTCGCTACCCTGCCCTGCTATTTGAACGCACTGTCGGGCGCGCCGGTGCATGTGGTGACGGTCAATGATTATCTGGCACAACGCGATGCCGGTTGGATGCGGCAAGTGCATGAGAAGCTTGGTCTGACCGTCGGTTGTATCGTCAATGATATGGATGATGAGGCGCGCCAAGCGGCTTATGCGGCTGACATTACCTATGCCACCAATAATGAGTTGGGCTTTGATTATCTGCGCGACAATATGAAATACGCGCTTGATGAAATGGTGCAGCGCGGCCATGGCTTTGCCATTGTCGATGAGGTGGACAGCATTCTTATTGATGAGGCGCGCACGCCGCTGATTATTTCCGGCCCGCTGGAAGACAAATCAGAGCTTTATGTCAGCGTTGACGCATTGGTGCCCAATCTCACGGAAGAAGATTACGAGCTCGACGAAAAAGCCCGTCAGGTCAATCTCAGCGAGGCCGGTAACGAGCATATGGAAAGCCTGCTGAAACAGGCCGGACTGCTGGAAGACGAGGCGTCCATTTACGATATGCACAATGCCACTTTGGTGCATCACGTGACCAATGCGCTGAAGGCGCATGTCTTGTTCCAAAAAGACCGCGACTATATTGTCCGCGGTGCCGGTGATGCAGGCCAAGTGATTATCATCGACGAATTTACCGGCCGCATGATGGAAGGCCGCCGCTTTTCGGAAGGCCTGCACCAAGCGCTGGAAGCCAAAGAAGGCGTGGCCATTCAACCGGAAAACCAAACGCTGGCCTCGATTACGTTCCAAAATTATTTCCGCCTTTACGAAAACCTGTCGGGCATGACCGGCACGGCGCTGACCGAGGCGGAAGAATTTATGGATATTTACGGCCTCGATGTACTGGAAGTACCGACCAATACGCCGATTGCTCGTCTCGATGAGGATGATGCTGTGTATCGCACGGCGGCAGAAAAATTTGCCGCCATCACCGAGCTGGTTATCGAATGCCAAGAAACCGGCCAGCCGGTTTTGGTCGGCACCACGTCGATTGAAAAATCGGAAATGCTGTCTGACGCGCTGAAGGCAAAAAAGATCAAACATAATGTGTTGAATGCCCGCTATCACGAGCAAGAGGCACAAATCATCGCCCAGGCCGGTGTGCCGGGGGCGGTGACCATCGCCACCAATATGGCCGGTCGCGGCACGGATATTCAGCTCGGCGGTAATCTCGACATGCGGCTGGAGCTGGAAGCCGATACGACCAAGCACGACGCCATTCGCGCCGAAGTGGCGCAATTGAAAGAACAGGCTTTGGCGGCCGGTGGCCTTTGCGTGGTCGGCACGGAGCGTCATGAAAGCCGCCGCATCGACAACCAGCTGCGCGGCCGTTCGGGGCGTCAGGGCGACCCCGGTCGCTCCTGTTTCTTCTTGAGCCTCGACGATGATTTGATGCGCATCTTCGGCACTGACCGCATGGACACCATGCTGCAACGCTTGGGGCTAAAAGAAGGCGAGGCAATTGTTCACCCGTGGATCAACAAAGCGCTGGAGCGGGCGCAACAAAAAGTCGAAGCGCGCAATTTCGACATTCGCAAAAACATTTTGAAATATGACGATGTGATGAACGACCAGCGCAAAGTGGTGTTCGAACAGCGCGTTGATTTTATGCAATCGGAAACCGTCGATGACGAGATCGGCAATATGCGCCACCAAATCATCGACGAATTGATTGAGACGCATATCCCGCCCAAAGCCTATGCCGAGCAATGGGATATTGATGGGCTGGATGAAGCGGTGAAGGATATTTTTGCCCTCGATGTGCCGCTGCATGATTGGGCGGGAGAAGAAGGCATTGCCGATGAGGAAATTACCACACGGCTCTATGACGCTTCCGACCGGATGATGGCTGCCAAATCGGCCAGCTTCGGCCCCGATGTCATGCGTCAGGTGGAGAAATCCATTCTGCTGCAAATCCTCGACCAACATTGGCGTGAGCATTTGGTAACGCTGGAACATTTGCGCCAAATTGTCGGCTTACGTGGCTTCGGCCAACGCGACCCGCTGGCCGAGTTTAAGCTGGAGGCGTTTTCGCTATTCTCTGAGCTGCTGTCCGGCTTGCGCCGCGATGTGGTGCGGTTTTTGAGCCGTGTGCAAATGGAAACCGAGGCGCCGCAATTGCAAACGCCTGAATTCGCCACAGCCGGCGGCGAAGAAGCCGCCGCACCCAATAATGCCGCGGCCGGCGATATGGGCGATATTGATTTTTCAAAAGTCGGGCGCAACCAGCCCTGCCCCTGCGGCTCCGGCAAAAAATTCAAACATTGCCACGGCGCGGTCAGATAATTTAGGCTTTCTGTCAGTCGACAGGGAGTTTTTATGAGCGTGAAACCATTTACCGTTGAAACCAATGCAGCGCGTCTGCAGTGGATTATCGAGCGCATCAGTGCCGCGCAATTTCCGCCGCAAATGCAAATCGGCGCACAAGAGGATATTTGGGCCTATGGCACGGATGTCGATTATATGCGCCAATTATGCAGCTATTGGCTGAAGGATTATGACTGGCAGCAAACGGTCGATGAGCTTAATCGGTTTGACCATTTCACGGCTGCGGTGGACGGCTATGACATTCATTTCATCCGCGAAGAAGGCTCCGGCGACAATCCTGAAACCCTGCTGCTGACGCATGGCTGGCCCGGCTCGGTTTATGAATTTATCGAAGTCATTGACCGCTTGGCACATCCTGAAAATCACGGCGGCGATGCGCAAGACAGCGTCACAATCATTTGCCCGTCTTTGCCGGGCTATGGTTTTTCCTCCGCCCCGCCGCGGCCGATCGGACAAGTCACCACCGCCGCCCTGTTCGACAAGCTGATGACTGAGGTGCTGGGCTTTGAAACTTATATCGCGCAAGGCGGCGATTGGGGCAGCGTGGTGACCGGTCTTTTGGGCCTCAATCACGGGCTGAATAAAGGTGGCGGGTGCAAAGCCATTCATATCAACATGTATGGCTTGCAAAGCGCCAAGCCACCCAGCAGCGAAGCCGAGCAAGCATGGGCCGCTGAATTTGCCGGCAAAATGCAAGCCGAAGGGGCGTATTTGCAATTGCAAGCCACCAAGCCACAATCGCTGGCTTTGGCAATGGCTGACAGCCCGCTTGGCATTGCCGCGTGGCTGATTGAAAAATTTCACGGCTGGAGCGACATTTTCACAGAAGACGGGCGGCAGCTCGATAAGCGCTATTCCAAGCACCAATTGCTGTCGAATATCATGATTTATTTGATGACCGACAGCTTCGCCACGTCGATTTGGTATTATCGCGGCTATTTTGAAGAAATGCCGCATATCGCTGAGGGCGACAAGATTGAGGTGCCGTGTGGCATTGGCAATTTTGCCGAGCCCTATATCACCTTCCCGCCGCGCTCCTTAATGGAAGACAGCTATAATATTGTCCATTGGGCCGATTATGACACGGTCGGCCATTTCGCCGCCATGGAAGACCCGGAGATGTTTTCTGCTGAGGTGCACAGCTTTTTGAAAAAGCTGTAGCGCTTAGACAATACCGGTACGGCCCATATCGAGAAATTTTTGCTGCCGCGCGGCAATCAGCTGCTCGGCTGACTGACCGGCCATTTGCGCCAATTCCTCCGCCACGGCGAGACCGACATCATGCATGATTTTGGTGCGGTCACGATGCGCGCCGCCCAAAGGCTCTTTCAAAATACGGTCAATCACGCCGAGCTTTTGCAAATGCTGCGCCGTCACCTTCAACGCTTCGGCTGCCTTATTGGCTTGGTCGGAAGACCGCCACAAAATCGACGCGCAGGCCTCCGGTGAGGCGACGGTGTAAATCGAGTGCTCAAGCATTAAAATGCGGCTGGCCGTGGCCAAAGCCAAAGCGCCGCCGGAGCCGCCTTCACCGATGACCACTGAGACAAACGGCACGCCCAATTGCAGACATTTATCGGTGCATCGCGCAATCGCCTCGGACTGGCCGCGTTCTTCCGCACCAATGCCGGGATAAGCGCCGGCCGTATCGACCAGTGTCACCACCGGCAAGTCAAAGCGCTCGGCCATATCCATGACGCGAATGGCCTTGCGATAGCCTTCAGGCCGTGCCATGCCGAAATTATGTTTCAAACGGGCTTGCGTATCCGAGCCTTTTTCATGGCCCAAAATCGCCACGCGCTGCCCCTGCCAACGGCCAAGACCGGCGATGACCGCATGGTCTTCCGAAAACAATCGGTCACCGGCCAGCGGGGTAAAATCTTCCACCAGCGCGTTAATGTAATCCATGCAATGCGGTCGATTGGGATGGCGCGCCACCTGGGTTTTTTCCCATGGGTCAAGATTGCTGTAGAGCTTTTCAATCTGTTCCGAGACCTTGCCTTCCAGCCGGTTAATCTCCTCGACCAAATCGACACCATTTTCATTTTTGCCGACATCGCGCAGCTCGCGGATTTGCCCTTCCAAGGCGGCAATCGGTTTTTCAAACTCTAAATAGCTCTGGCTCATAGGACGCTCCTTTGCAGCGGCAAAATACGCCGCTTCTGGCAGCCATGACAAGTCTTACGAGCAACCCGCTTTAACGACCGGCCGCTCATGTTTTCTTTTTAGCGGAAATTTTCGCCAATGGGTGATTTTCCGCCACTAATTGTTTTTTCCGCTCATCCAGCACATGGGTGTAAATCTGCGTGGTTGAAATATCAGCGTGCCCCAACATGTGCTGCACGGCGCGCAAATCGGCGCCGCCTTCCACCAAATGTGTGGCAAAAGCATGCCGCACCACATGCGGACTGACCCGGCCGGCCGGCAAACCGGCGGCTTGCGCCAAACGGTCAAGAATTTGCGTAAAGCGCTGCCGCGTCAAATGCCCGGCCTTACTGCGGGCAGGAAATAAAAATGCCGCTTGCGGCGGGCAGTAGGCCAACCAATCGGCAATCGCTTTGCGGGCTTTTTCCGATAAAGGCACCAGCCGATCGCGCCCGCCTTTGCCGCGAATAATCAATAGCGGCCCGTCCAGCGCCCCACGCGGCAGGCTGACCAATTCCGATACCCGCAAACCGGCAGCATATAACACTTCAATCAGGCAAATGGCGCGCATCCGATCGGCCGCTTCTTTTTCGCTGCTTTGCGGCAGCGCATAGGCGGCGGCAATCAAGGCTTCGGTCTCTTGTCGGCTCAAATGTTTGGGCAAAGGGCGTTGGCTTTTCGGCCGCACCAAGCGAGCCGCCGGATTATCGCTGCGCAGTTCTTCCAACAGCAGAAATTTATAAAAATGCCGCAAGCTGGATAAATGCCGCGCCGCCGTCGCGGCGGCCATGCCGCGCTTATTGAGATGCGTCATATAGGCTTGCAAATCGGCTTCACCGGCCTGCTGCAAATCGCATCCACGCTTTTGCAAAAACCCTTCCGCCCCCTCAAGGTCGCGGCGATAAGCGGCCTGCGTATGCGCTGCCGCGCCGCGTTCTGCCGCCATCATGTCCAAAAACCGGTCTATCAGCCGGTGCATTTATTGCTCGGCCGCCACGAAACTTTGCGGCGCAGCAAGAGCCAGTGTTGCGGCGGCATGGCTCAGCACTTCGCGGCCCAAGCGATCGGCCGGTTCTTCCAACCCGGCTTGCCGCAGCGCCTGCAACAACGTCACGATATCTTGCGCTGACAAATCATCAGCCGCCTGCACTCCATATTGCGCAACCAGTGCCAACAGCAAATCGCCGGTCCACTGTTTGTCGGCCAAATTGGCAAACCGGGCTTGCGCCGCATCCCCCTCGGCCAAAGGCAAAACTGCCAGCAGGGCGGCGCTGAGGTCGTATTGTAGCCCGTGATACACCGCCAATTCGCGAGCCATGAAAGCTTTTTCAGCCGGTGACGCGGCGGCATAAGCCGCTTCATAGGCGGCAAAATCGGCAATCGGGTGCAGTCTTTGCGGGGGGCTTTCTTCCGCCTCAAAAACCGGCTGCGGCGCATCCAAAGGCGGCAGATTTTCAACTGACGCGTCACCGTCCTGCGCCGGTAGGGTGTTGGCAGAAGCAGCCGCGCCGGAAGCCGTCGCACCGAACGCACCATCGCCCGATTGCAAAGCATTTGGCAGCGACAGGCTGGCCAATAAATCTTCAATTTGCGTGTCGGCCTTGCCAAAATCCAGCAAACGCTGGCTGGTTGCCGAGAGGTTTTGACCGTCGGTCAACGCCGCCATTTGCGGCTGTTGCTCGGCCAAATAAAGGGCCGCCCATAAAACCGCGCGATCGGCATCCGTCAGCGGCATCATGATGGCTTCATCAGGGGCTTCCCCATCCGGTGCTGCATTAACGGCCTGGTCAAGCGGCGACAAACCGGTCGGCAACGCATTTGACGTGTCGGGTGTGGCTGTTGCGGTGGCTTCTGGCAGGCCCAATTGCGCTTCGGTCAGGCGGTCGGCCAGTAGCCGCACCATGTCGGCCCACAGCCCGCGTCGATGCGCTTGCCGCAAAGCGGTGGCCAGCCCTTGCGGCGTCTGAGCGGGCGGTTGCATATCGACAAAACGCAAGCTATGCGCCAAAAATATCGCTTCCGGCAGATTATCTGAACCATCTGGTTCAGTATTATTTAAGGGCGTTTCGGCGCCTTCTTCGGCATTTTCCGCAGTCGCAAATGGCGCGTCTTGCACATCTTCACTATCGGGCGTGACAGCATAAGGGTCGGGCCATCGGCTCAAATCCGCCAATTGCGCCACTTGCGAAAACAGCTCAATTGCTTGCGCGTCATGGCGTGCCGCCATGAGTGCCGCGCGCAGTTGAATAAACGGCATTTGCCCATAATCGGCCGCCACCGCTGCCGCCATATAGGGCGGCATTTTTGACAGGCTGGTCGGTAGGGGGTGCCCGGCCAATTTCAGTAGCATAATTTGCAAAGCCGTCAGCTCGTCGGGCAGCACCAAAGGCGGTTCTTCGCCGGCCGCCCGCGCCGCTTTCGCTTGCTCTGCCGTGCCGAAAACCGGCGCCACTTGCGCCGCCAATAAGTAAGCAATATCGCGAAAAACCTCGTCCTCGCCCAGCGTACGCTCGTTCAACTCCAAGGCGAGGCTGGCTTTTTCATATTCGCCGCCGCGCAATTGACAATACACCATCACCCGCATGAAAAACGGCAATGTATCGCCCCAACCGGAAGTGGTTTTTTTCGGCCGCGCCACTGCGCAAGCGGCCGCCGCATTACCCTGCCCCAAATGTGCCCGCACCAAAGCCTGTGCGGCATAGCCATCATTTGTTGCGGCACCGGTTAATTGCTCCAGGGCCAAAACCGATTGCGTGTCGCCTAGCGCCAAAAACCGGTTGAGCCGCGCCGCATACCAGCTTGTGCCATCAACCGTTCCGACCGGTGCCGCCGTGGCGCCACGATGCAGCGACAATTCCATATCGCGCAAGCCGACCAGCCCTATGTTTTCCGGCAAGCGGCGCATTTGCTCGGCGATAAACGCCAAGCGCGCGCCGCGCCATAAATTTGTGCCAAAGCCGGTCTCCA
>JBMHCM010000048.1:0-10675 GCA_049889915.1 Parvibaculales bacterium | reverse complement strand
ACATGCCGTTTGCCATCGTTAGCTACTCAGATATTGTTTATCGCGAAGAAGCGATACGCCAGATTATGGCGATCGATGCAGATATCGTCATTGCGGTGGACCGTAGGTGGCGCCATCGATACGGAAAACGCCGGATTAACGAGTTAGCAAAAAAAGAAAAAGTCGTTTTATCGGCGGATGGTGTGCGCAAACTTGGTGCGGCTTTGTCTGAGACAGAAGCTGATGGCGAATTTTTGGGTTTAGCCCGTTTCAGCCCGGAGGCCATGCGAGCCATTGCAGAAATGCAACATCTTACTGCAGATGATTTGTCTCAGGCTAATCTTTCCGAGTTAATTGAACGCCTGCGCAAGCAGGGCCTTAATGTCGCCTATTATGATGTAGCAGGCGATTGGGCTGAGCATAATTTCCCCGGCGATCTTGCGCGGTTTGTACTGACCACGAAGGCCCAAACACTAAGCCGATTGAAAAAAATCCTGAAATTGGGGCGGGTTGAAGAGCAGGTTAGCTTCACAGTAGGCGAGTGGCGCGCCGACCAGCTGAAACATGTATCAGATATAACTCAAACTTTTGGTGTCCAAAATGTGATCATCCGCAGTAGCGCGCTGAGCGAAGATGGATTTCAGGCATCGCTGGCGGGTGCCCATGACAGTGTGCTTAATGTAGACTCGACCGAACCGTCTGCTCTGCAGCCCGCAATCGAACAAGTGATCGCATCATATAAAGTGAAGCATGACGGTAACGAGGTTTTGGTTCAGCCGATGTTGCAAAATGTCATCATGAGCGGGGTCGTTTTTTCAAGGACTTTGGGGCGCGGTGCGCCCTATCTCGTAATCAATTATGACGACGAGAGCGGCCAGACGGATACTGTGACCTCTGGACAAGACGGCACTTATAAAACTGTCTTTATTCTGCGCAATTCTACTCTCAATAAGAAGACTGTGCCGGCAAAGCTGATGTCCCTCATCGCCTGTTTTGACGAAATTGAGCAATTGCTGAATTACAATTCTCTCGATGTCGAATTTGCTGTCACGGGCACTGGCGAGGTACATATCCTGCAGGTCAGACCCTTAATCACGGGAGCACAAGAGGCGCTGGGCGACGCGACCGTTTTTGCGAGTGTTGCAGAGGCCCAAAGTCAGTTCGCAAAAGCGCAGAAACCAAATGCGGGAATTGTCGGTTCACGAACAATTTTCGGTATCATGCCAGACTGGAATCCAGCTGAAATTATCGGCAAACGTCCGACCCCTATGGCTCTCAGCCTATACCGGCATGTCATTTGTGAAGATACATGGGCTCAGCAAAGGGCCGAATTCGGATATCGCGATGTCCGACCGCAGCCTCTACTGCGGTCTTTTTGTGGCCATGGTTATGTCGACGTCAGGGCCAGTCTCAATTCATTTGTTCCATGTAGTGTACCTGATGAAACGGCAGAAAAAATCGTTTCATTCTGTTTGACTACTTTGGAGCAAAACCCCGAAAGACATGACAAGGTGGAGTTTGATGTTATCCCAACTTCAATGGCTTTCGATTTTCCTGATTGGCAAGCAAAGTTTGAAAACGAAGCTGGATTAACGCCGTCTGAGTCCCAAAACTTGAAAGATGGTCTGACGGATTTGACAAATGAGTGCATTGTCACGACGTCGGTTTTGTTGAAAAAGCTGACCGATATTGAAAATAATTTTTCCAACCTAATCCGTGCTGAATTACCGACGTTGGCAAAAGCCTTCGTCCTATTGGATGATGCGAGAAACAATGGCGCTTTGCTTTTTGCTCATTTGGCAAGATGTGGATTTGTTGCCGTGTCGCTGTTGCGCTCGGCTGTTAATGCCGGTGTCTTGAGTGAGCCTGCAAAGGCTGGTTTTCTCTCAACAATACGAACCGTCAGCCATCAATTTACTGAGGATGCATTGGCCTGTCGCAAAAAAGACCTCGCTTTCGACGATTTTGTCAATAAATACGGTCACTTGCGACCAGGAACCTATGATATCACCGCGCCAAATTATCGGGCAAACCAAGACGTTTTTCTGCACAATGCCGTTCGCAGTGCGGCCACTGTCGATCTTCCTAAAGTCATAGATGACGCGTTGAACGACTGGCATGCCGAACGACATGACTTGCAAAAGCAAATGGCCGCCATTGGTCTCGACCATCCGAGTGAAGTGGTTGAGCGCTTTTTGAGAGATGCCATAGAAGGACGTGAACTGGCCAAGTTTCTTTTCACCCGCAATATTTCAGCAGCGCTCGACCTCATGACGGCATGGGGGCAAGAAAATGGACTGACGGCAGAAGATTTGTCGATGCTCACATTAGCCGATATGCGGGCCATTTCGGAAACGGATGCTCGTCTTCACCGAAAGGAAATTAGAAAAGATTGGTTACAGAAAAAAATTTTTGAGAACCGCGGTTTTTTTGACGTAACGCTCGCGGTTGAACTGCCTCCGCTATTGTGTGCAGAAAAAGACTTTGTCTGTTTTACCTACCCCAATACAGAACCAAATTTTGTTGGTAGCCGCGCCGTAAGCGGGCCAGCAATTACTGTGCAGGATGCACAAGATGCGTTGAAACTAGAGGGACGCATTATTATCATTGAAAATGCAGACCCCGGATATGATTGGGTGTTCAGTCAAAATATCGCCGGTATCATAACAATGTACGGCGGGGCCAATTCGCACATGGCCATACGCGCTGCTGAATTCGGTGTTCCGGCAGCTATCGGTGTCGGCCTCACACAATATGATAAACTTATCGGGGCCCGCACAATATTGTTGGATCCCGCCAATCATGCCGTGAAGGTGATTGACTGATGCTGGTGGCTGTCACACAAAGAGTGGAAATCGAGGCAAAATATCGCGAGCGCCGCGATTGTCTTGATCAACGGTGGAATAAACTTCTGCAGCAATTTGGTATTGATGCAGTGCCGGTGCCCAACACACTGCATGACGTATCGGCATGGATAGAGGCAATGCATATTGGCGGCGTTATTTTGAGCGGTGGCAATAGCTTGGGCGTATTGGGCGCGGCCGCAGATAGCGCACCTGAACGTGACGCAACGGAAGCCGAGTTATTGTCATGGGCGACCCTTAAAAAAGTGCCGGTATTGGGTGTTTGTCGTGGCATGCAAATGATGAACCATTATTGCGGTGGAACCCTTGCCCCAATTGACGACCATGCCGGAACGGCGCATGAGGTCATTCTTGCCGAGACTGAACAGCAGCGTCGCCAGGTCAACAGCTTTCATAATTTTTGTATACCAGCAGATGGTCTAGCCCCCTGTTTTCATGTCACGGCGCATGACAATGAAGGTAATGTTGAAGCCATGCATCACACAGAATTGCCCTGGCAAGCCATTATGTGGCACCCTGAGCGCGATGCTTCTTTGCATGATGATGACCGCAATCTGCTGGTTCATTTGTTTGAGGAGCGCGATTAATGATTGCTTTTATTTTGGCAGCCGGCCAAGGCACGCGATTAATGCCGCTGACACTTGACAAGCCTAAAGCCATGGTTGACTTGGTCGGGACGCCACTTTTGCAAAGACAGATAACTGTACTGCGCCAAGCCGGCGTCTCTGAAATTGTTGTCATAGGTGGTTACAAGGCCGATGCACTTGCCGGGGATTTTGACCATCTAGTGAGCAATCCGGATTATGCATCCAGCAATATGGTGCATACCCTTTTTTGTGCGGCTGAATTGATGACCGGCGGAGAGGATGTAATCATTAGCTATGGCGATATCATATTCCAACCCAGCGTTATTGGCGCGTTGATGAATGAGGATGCCGGCATGGCGACGGTCATCGACCGGAACTGGCGCGCTTTGTGGGAAACCAGAATGGAGGACCCACTGGCCGACGCTGAAACTCTGAAACTTGACGACAATAATTCAATCCGTGAAATCGGGAGAAAGCCAAAAACTTATGCTGATATTGAAGGGCAATATATTGGCCTAACCAAAGTGCGAAAAGATTATGTCAGGCGATTTGTTGCGTTTTGGCAGAACATGGATCGACGCGCTGTTTATGATGGGCAGGATTTCAAGAATATGTATTTCACCAGCTATTTGCAAGCGCTGATCGATGCAAAAATGCCCGTCATGGCGGCTTTTGTGGAAAATGGATGGCTTGAGGTGGATACGGTGGACGATCTGGAAACCTATCAAGAAATGGCTGCTACGGGAGCGCTTCAGCCTTTCATTCAATTGTCCGAGTAAATTATGATAACGGGTCTAAAGCGTTTGTTTCGGATTTGGCGCAATTTTCAAGCATTCTTCAATCTCCCGCGTGTCGAGAAGCAAATCGTTATCTATTCCGAGGGGGCCGGCTATGCTTCCTATTTCAATCCTATTTTGGCGGCTTTGCCGCAATATTTTGCGCCGCCGGTCATTTACGTAACTTCTTCTGAAGACGATCCTCTCTATCGCGATCCGCCAATGGGTGTTCGTTGTTTCTATATTGGCGACGGCATTTTGCGGACGGCATTTTTTTCGACTCTTGATGCGGATATTTTGGTTATGACTATGCCCGATCTTGAGACGTTCCATATTAAGCGCTCAGCTAAAAATGTGCACTATGCCTATATTCATCACGCCATAGTGAGTACGCATATGGTCTATCGGGAAGCCGCATTTGATCACTTCGATACTATTTTTTGTACCGGGCCTCACCACATTGACGAAACAAGAAAGCGAGAGGCGCTGGCATCACTGCCGTCTAAGCGTCTTGTGGAGGCCGGCTATGGACGCCTCGACACCATTTTGGCAAAGGCGACAGCTGATGGGCGGCCTAAGCCACATAGTCAGCCGACAATCCTGATAGCACCAAGCTGGGGTGCTGAAGGATTAATCGAAACACATGGTCTGCAAATCGTTGAGATGCTTCTCAATTCTGGCATGCGTGTAATTTTGCGCCCGCACCCCCGCACTCGACAATATGCGGAAGCGAGCGTTGCGTCGATTTTAGAGCGCTTTAAAGATGAGGCCGATTTCCTGTTTGATGAAGAGATGGATGCCATCACGTCATTATTGGAAGCAGACCTTATGGTAAGTGATTGGTCTGGTGCGGCCCTTGAGTTCGCTTTCGGTCTGGCACGGCCGGTTGTGTTTGTTGATGGCAAACGTAAGGTAAATAACCCGAATTATGAAAAGCTGGAAATTGAGCCATTGGAAGTCTTCATCCGAGATGAAATAGGGGTACTGGTACCTGAAAAAAATTTGGACAGATTGCCGGAAATTGTGAAAGAGGCGTTGGCCGACCAACAATTATCTCCGGAAAATTTGAAAAAATTGAGCAAGAAATGGGTCTTTAATTTAGGCTCCAGTGGCGATGTTGTGGCGCAAGCTCTTGTGGAAATTCTTCAGCACCGGCACGCAGAATAGCGCATGATAATGCAGAAACCGATGATTGTGTTCAGCCTGTTGGCCTTACTATTGGCCGGCCAGCCTGCTGCCGCCTTTATTCCGAAAGATGTCAAAAAACGCTATTCCGGCCATGAGGTGCGGCTGCTGGCTTATGCCGATATTCTCGGCCAGAAATGCGGCCTCAAACCGACGGCCAAAGCGCGTCAAAAATACGATAAAATCATCATGCGCAGCATTCGCCATGGCGAGAAGAAGCTGAATATTTTTCAAAAATATTATTACCGCGCCATGACGGCAGAGCATAACCCTCGGGTTTATGTGGTTTCAAAATGGGGGCGGCGCACCACTTATGCGCAACGGCCGGGCGATGGTCTGCACCTTTTGGTCAATGAGGTGGTGAAGAACATTTACTTGCTGCCCTGCGAGAAAATCATCAAACGCGCCAAGCGCGCGAACATATACGATGCGCTGTATAAATAGCGCACTTATCAATAGATGCATTTTGTCATTTGCGGAGTAATGGTGCCCAGGAGAAGACTCGAACTTCCACGCCCATACGGGCACTAGCACCTGAAGCTAGCGCGTCTACCAATTCCGCCACCTGGGCACTGGCGGTGGTTTACGGTGCCGCGGCCGGCTTGTCAACCGCTTAACGCGCTGCCCGCAGCGCCGCGCCCGAAAGGTGAAAAACCCGCCAAGCTAATCCGCTTTTCGCTTCACGCGACGGGCCGGATATATTATCAAGGCGGCAGCAATTGAAGTAGGGGTAGCAGCATGGCGCTCGGTAAAAACGCATTGATCACTATTTTTGGCGGCACCGGATTTGTCGGCCGCCATATTGTTCGCCGTCTGGCCAAACGCGGTTGGCGCATTCGGGTGGTTACCCGTCGCCCCAATGAAGCGCTGCAGCTGAAAACCAATGGCAAACCCGGCCAGGTTGAAATTGTCTATGGCAATATTCGCGACGCAGACAGCGTGGCCGCCGCTGTGCAGGGTGCCGATGCGGTAATTAACGCGGTCGGTATTTTGTTTGAAAGCGGGGCGCAAAAATTCGCCGCCGTGCAGGCCGATGGGGCCGCCTCGATTGCGCAAGCCGCTGCTGCGGCCGGTATTGAGCAGATGGTGCATATTTCAGCCATTGGTGCCGATGCCGCTTCCGCCTCGCTTTACGCCCAAAGCAAAGCAGCCGGTGAACAGGCCGTTCAGGCGGCCCTGCCGCAAGTACATATTTTGCGTCCGTCCATCGTTATTGGTCCGGAGGATGATTTCTTCAATCGTTTCGCCGCCATGTCGATGTTGGCTCCGGCGCTACCCTTGATTGGCGGCGGCGACACTGCCTATCAGCCGGTCACGGTTTTTGATGTGGCGGCCGCGGTTGACGCCTGTCTCGATGGTGCTGAGGCGGGCCTTTACGAGCTCGGCGGGCCGGATGTTTTGAGCTTCAAGCAATTATTGCAACTCATGCTGGCCGAGACCAAACGCGAGCGTTTATTGCTGCCGCTGCCGTTTGCCGCTGCGCGGGTCATCGCCGCTTTTGCGCAATTTATGCCAAAGCCGCTGCTGACGCCCGACCAGCTCATTTTGCTGCGCAGCGATAATGTGGTCAGTGAGGACGCCAAAAGCTTTGCCGATTTGGGGCTGACGGCGGAACCGATTGCCGGACGGTTGGATTATTTGGCGCGTTATCGCCCGGCAGGCAAAAAATAGCTTCCGGCAAATATTGGCTTTACGCCATGACTGCCAAAATGGCGCCGCCCAGAGCCAAGCGATAAAGCACAAAGGGCAGCAGGCTGAAACGCCGCGTCAGGCGCAAAAACACATCAATGCTGATAAAGGCAAATAGCGCGGCCAGTGCCGCGCCAAGCGCGGCCAACCCAAGCGCCTGCCAATCGCCCTTGCTGATCAGTTCAGCCAGGCCGAGCAGCGCGAAGCACACAATCACTGGCATCGCCATCAACATGGAATAACGGGCCGCCGCCTCGCGCGAAAAACCGAGCGCCCGACCGGCAGTAATGGTGACACCGGCGCGGCTGGCCCCCGGCACAAGCGCCAAAATTTGCGCCAGCCCCAACAAAACGGCATGGCGATCGCCCATATCGGCCAAGCTCACATTGCTTTTGCCATAGCGGTCGGCCAGATAAAGCGGCACGGCAAAGACAATACTGGCCCAAGCGACCACCAATGGCTGCCGCAAAACCTCCAAAACACCGCTGAGCAATAACAGACCGGCGGCCAGCAAGACCGGCAGCGTTGCCCATATCATGTGCCTTGCGGCCATTGCCGCCGCATCATTTTGCCGCCGCGCCAAGCCCCATAGCCCGTTGAGCAAACGCGCGACATCGGCGCGAAAATAGACCATCACCGCCAGCAGCGTGCCGAGATGCAAGGCCACATCGATAATTACTGCGGTTGGCGTTTGTGCTGCCGCATCACCGGCCAATAGCGCATGGCCCAACACCAAATGGCCGGAGGAAGAAACCGGGATAAATTCAGTGACGCCTTGCACAAGCGCCAGCGCGGCAATCAATTCGACAGACATGGCGGCACGCTAAACCGCTTGCCCCCTTATGGTCAATCTTACGGTCAATAATCGTGCCGCCGACACATGCCGACAAATAATGTCCGGCCGCGAAGTCTGCTTGCCCCAAATCGGCAACAGGCTTAATTTGGTTCTATGGCCACGCTGTTTCATCAACCGATTTGTCCGTTTTCCCGCAAAGTCCGCCTGTTGCTGGCGGAGAAAAAATTTGCCGTGGAATATGTTGAAGAGCGGCCTTGGGAGCGGCGTCTGGATTTTTTGATGCTCAACCCGTCCGGCGAAGTGCCGGTGCTGGTCGGCGATGCCGGCACCATCGCCGGTCATTATGCGATTTCCGAATGGTTGGAAGAAAAAGGCGGCGCGCTGCCCATGCTGCCGCGCTCCGGTCTGGTGCGCGCCGAAGTGCGCCGCATCACCGCTTGGTTTGATGACAAATTCAATGATGAAGTCGGCAAGCTGATAACATATGAAAAAATCGATCGCCGTTTTATGAGCGACAGCGATGGCGGCGGCGGGCCGGATATGCAAACCGTGCGCATCGGGCTGCACAATCTCAATTTGCATTTGGAATATATTACCTATTTGCTGCAAAGCCGTGATTGGCTGGCCGGCGGCGAAATGAGCATGGCTGATCTGACGGCGGCGGCGCATCTGTCGTGCCTCGATTATACCGGCGATGTGCCGTGGAAATTATGGCCGACCGTGCGCGATTGGTATGCGCGGCTGAAATCACGGCCGTCTTTCCGGCCGCTTTTGGCCGACCATGTGGCCGGCATGCGGCCGCCGCCTTATTATGCCGATCCGGATTTTTAAGCGCGTTTGGCGCCGATGATGAGCGAGCAGCTGAAAACCGATATTATCGCTGAAGCGCAGCGGCTTGGTTTTGACCTGTGCCGAATTGCGCCGGCTGCGGCCGATGCCGCCCGTGGCGATGGGCTGAAAAGCTTTTTGGCGGCCGGTCATCACGGGCAAATGCAGTGGATGGAAGAGCGTGTGCATGAGCGCAGCGCGCCGCAACATTTATGGCCCGACGCCAAAAGCGTCATCATGCTGGGCTTGAATTACGGCCCTGAAAGCGACCCGTTGGCCGGTCTGGCGCAGACCGATCGAGGGGTCATTTCGGTCTATGCGCAACGGCGTGATTATCACGATGTGGTGAAGAAGAAATTGAAAGCGCTGGCCCGCTGGCTGGTGGCAGAAACCGCCGCCGAGGTGAAAGTGTTTGTCGATACCGCGCCGGTGATGGAAAAGCCGCTGGCCCAGAAAGCCGGTTTGGGCTGGCAGGGCAAACACACGAATTTGGTATCGCGCCAACGCGGCTCTTGGTTGTTTCTCGGCTCGGTTTTTACCACGCTAGAATTATCTGCCGATGCGCCGGAGCAAGACCATTGCGGCTCGTGTTCGGCCTGTCTCGACATTTGCCCGACCAAAGCGTTTCCGGCGCCCTATAAGCTCGATGCGCGCCGCTGTATTTCTTATCTGACGATTGAGCATAAGGGCATGATTGACGCCGATTTGCGGCCGCTTATGGGCAATCATATTTATGGTTGCGATGATTGTCTGGCGGTTTGCCCGTGGAATAAATATGCCGCGCAAGCGCAGGAAACCAAATTGGCGCTGAATGAAAAAATGCAGCTGCCCGATTTGCTGTCCCTGCTGGCCATGGATGATGCCGCTTTTCGCGCCTTTTTTGCCGGCACGCCGATAAAGCGCACCGGCCGCGATCATATGCTGCGTAATGTGCTGATGGCGCTGGGCAATATGACGGCCCCAAAAACCGCGCATATAAAAGCCGTGCAAACCGCCTTAGATGATGCGGCACCGGTGGTGCGGGCCAGCGCGGTGTGGGCGATGGCACAGCTCGATGCCGGATTGGCCAAGCGCGCCGCCCCCACCTATATGGCGCGAGAGACGCAAGCAATGGTGCTGGCCGAATGGCGCGCCGTGCAGGGGATGGATTAATGCCGCATATGTTGTTTTTTGGCTTTGGCTATTGCGCCGCCGCTTTGGCACCGCTTTTGGCGGCGCGCGGCTGGCAGCTTTCGGCCAGCTGCCGTGATGATGAAAAAGCGGCGCGCTTGCAGGCACAAAACATCACGCCGGTGCATTTGGGTGCCGAAAAATTCTCCGCACCGCTGTCCGCTGTGACGCATATTTTATTGTCGGCCGCCCCCACAGAAAGCGGCGACCCGGCGCTGCCTTATATAAAATCGCTTTTGAACGCGCAGGCCGAAGCGCCGCAATGGGTCGGCTATCTGTCAACCACCGGCGTTTATGGCGACCATGGCGGCGCTTGGATTGACGAAGACACGCCGCCCGGTGCGGTCGGCGCGCGCGGGCAAAGGCGGGTGGATGCCGAGGCCGCTTGGGCGCAATTGGCAGCAGCGCAACATGTGCCGATGCATTATTTTCGTTTGGCCGGCATTTACGGGCCGGGGCGCAATCAATTGCGCAGTGTGCAAAACGGCACGGCGCGGCGCATTGATAAACCGGGGCAGGTTTTTTCACGCATTCATGTCGACGATATTGCGCAGATTTTATTGGCCTCAATCGATCGGCCGCAAGCCGGGCGCGCTTATTCCGTATGCGATGATGAACCGGCACCGCCGCAAGAGGTGGTGGCCTTTGCCGCCGCCCTTTTGGGGGTGACGCCGCCGCCGCTTACCCCGTTTGCCGAGGCCGAGCTGTCGCCCATGGCGCGCAGCTTTTATGGCGACAATAAACGCATTCGTAATGAGCGGTTGAAACAAGAGCTTGGCGTGAGCTTGCGCTATCCGACTT
>JBMHCM010000047.1:0-3131 GCA_049889915.1 Parvibaculales bacterium | reverse complement strand
GTCGGACAATCCCTGTCTGCGGGCTGCGATATGATTTTGCATTGCAATGGCGAGCCGACTGAAATGGCCGCGATTGCTGCCGCCTTGCCGGATGAGACGCCGACCAAAGCGCAACACCGAATGCAGGCGGTCGATGCCGCTATCAGCACTTTGCAAAACAATGTGCCGGCCGGTGCGCGCAAAGTCTGGGGAGAACTGGTAGCGGATATTTTCGCCTAATGTTATTGCGCGCCGGAACGCGCTATAAAGCGGCATGGAAGACAAACAAACTGATTCTAAGCCACAACCGGCTGACGAGACCGCTTTCCAAGAGGGCGTGGCCTATCAGCAAACGCCGAGCGGGGAAGCGCTTGACGTGGCGGTTGAAGGCTATGAAGGGCCGCTGCATGTGCTGCTGTCACTGGCGCGGACGCAGAAGGTCGACCTGAAACAAATCTCCATTTTGCAATTGGCCGAGCAATATCTCGATTTCATTCGCCAAGCGCAGGATTTGAAAATTGAACTGGCCGCCGATTATCTCGTCATGGCGTCATGGCTGGCCTATTTGAAATCACGCCTGTTGCTGCCACCGCCGCATGAAGATGACGAGATGGACCCGGAAGAAATGGCGGCGCATTTGGTGTTCCGTCTGCAATGTCTGGAAGCGATGCGCGATGCCGCCGCGCAGCTTATGGCGCGCGACCTGCTGGGCCGCGATTTCTTTTTGCATGGTCAGCCCGAAGGCATTCGCATTAAGCGGCAGAGTGTATATGACGCCAGCCTGTATGAGGTGCTGGCAGCTTATTCGACGCAGCGTCTGCGCAATCATTATGAAAAATGGACGCCGCCGAAAATGGATGTGCTGTCAATCGAGCGCGCCCGCATGCGGCTGGAACGGCTGCTTGGTAAGATGGATGATTGGGCGTCAATGGACGCGCTGGTGGCGGCTGAAATTCGTGACCCGCAAAAGCGCCGTACCACCATTGCCAGCTCGTTTTCCGCCATGTTGGAATATGCCCGCGATGGCCGTGTAGAGCTGCAACAGGGCGGCAATTTCGACACATTATTGGTGCGCCGCGCCCGCCCAAAAGCGGCCGGCACAAGTGAAGGTTAAGGACCATGCAAGAAGATAACGACCAGCCGCAAGATGTGACCGAAGAGACAGCCATTGAGGCGGAAGCTGAAGTGGAGGCTGAAGCAGAAACGGAAACCGTTGAGACATTGGCCGTGACGCCGGAGCATATTCGCATTGTCGAAGCGGTGTTGTTCGCTGCCGAAGAGCCGCTGGATGCCCCCAATATTGCCGATAAGCTGCCGCAAGGGGCTGATGTGCCGGGTATCTTGCAGGCCATTGAAGAGAAATATAAGGCGGCCGGTTTTACCCTGCAGCAAATTGGCCGAAAATGGACCTTCCACACCGCGCCGGATTTGGCGCATGCGCTGCAAAAGCATGTTGTGCAGCAGCGCCGCCTGTCGCGGGCCGCATTGGAAACGCTGGCGATTATCGCCTATCACCAACCGGTCACCCGTGCCGAGATTGAAGATATTCGCGGTGTCTCTGTCTCCAAAGGCACATTAGATGTGTTGCTGGAAAGCGAGTGGGTTAAAATTCGCGGCCGCCGCCGTGTGCCGGGCCGTCCGGTGACCTATGGCACGTCAGATAATTTCCTGCTGCATTTCGGGCTGGAAAGTCTGAAAGACCTGCCGGGGCTGGATGAATTGAAAGCCGCCGGTCTGCTGGATGACCGCTTGCCGCCGGGCTTTGCCGTACCGGCACCGAACCCCGACAGCGACCCGGATGAAGACCCGCTAGCTGATGGCGATGACGGGTCTGATGAATTGGCACCGCTGGAAATGGACCTACCGGATCCTTTCGATGGCAGCGAGGATAACGCATCCGCATGAGTGCCGTCCTAAGCTTCCAAAATGTCTCATGTCGCTTTGGTGACGATATTGTGGTTGATGATGTCAGCCTGGAAATCGCCCCCGGCGAGATTGTCTGCCTGCTTGGCCCGTCGGGTTGCGGCAAAACCACCAGCCTAAGACTGGCCGCCGGTATGGAAACGCCGAGCCATGGCGAGATTAAATTGCATGGTGAAACGGTCAGCACGCCGCAGCATATTGCGCCGCCGGAGAAACGGGCCATCGGCTTTCTGTTTCAGGACTTCGCGTTGTTTCCGCATTTGACGGTTTATGAAAACGTCACTTTCGGAATCAGCAAATTACCGGCTGATGAACAAAAGCGCCGCGCCTTGGATTTGCTCAACGCGGTCGGTCTGTCGGGCTTTGCCGATAAATATCCGAACACGCTGTCGGGCGGTGAGCAACAGCGCGCTGCCTTGGCCCGTGCCATGGCACCGCAACCGAAGCTGGTTTTGATGGATGAACCGTTTTCCAATCTCGACCCGCAATTGCGCGACCAAATGCGTGACCTGACGCTCGATTTGCTGAAGCAGAATGGCGCGGCCGGTTTGGTGGTTACCCATGATGCGGCTGATGCGCTGCGCATGGCTGACCGTATCGCTGTGCAAAATAGAGGCCGCATTTTGCAAATCGACACACCTGAGATGATATATCGCCAACCGGTTGATTTGAATGTCGCGGCAATGTTCGGCCCGATTAATCTGATGCCGTCGGAAGACGGGCAGGGACAAATCGGTATCCGCCCCGAAGCGATAACTTTGGATGGCGCGGCCGATGATTATCAATTCGAGGCCGAGATCGTCTCTCGCCGTCCTTTCGGTGCTGATACGCTGTGCGTTTTGGCACGGCCAGACGGGCAAAATTGGCAGGCTTTGCTGCGTGGCGACGCGATTATTGAAAAAACCGAGCAATCCTCCGTAAAATTTTATGTGCCTCAGGCGGCGTTTATGCTATTCAAGGCGCATTAAAGAGGGGAAGCCAAATGGGAATTAGCTGGGTTCAAATTGTTGTCGTTGCCGTACTTTTGGTGCTGCTTTTCGGTCGTGGACGCATTTCGTCGCTTATGGGCGATGTCGCGCGCGGCATTACCAGCTTCCGTCAAGGGCTGAAAGAAGGCACAGAGCCGGCCGATATGGATGCTGCGGAAGATGGCAAGACCATTGAAGGCGAGGCCGTCGCCAAATCTGACGAAAAATAGCGGAGCCAGCCGTGTTTGACATTGGCTGGAC
>JBMHCM010000046.1:0-11458 GCA_049889915.1 Parvibaculales bacterium | reverse complement strand
CCGCCATCAAGTGGTGGCCACAAAAGCGGTGGCGCAAGCACTGGGGCATATTTCAAAAATCGTTTTCTATGGCGGGCTGGCGGTCACCGCCTCTGTCAATGATTGGCCGGCATTATGGCTGCTGCTAACCGCCATGACTGCCTCTGTTATCGGCACCAGACTTGGCAAGCGGGTCCTCGACAAGATGCAAGACGCGACCTTTTTCGCTTGGACGCAGCGTATTCTGCTCAGCGTTGGGGCGGTGCTGATTGCCCGCGCCGTGTATCTGATGATGGCCTAAAACGGGCAGCACGGCGGCGCGCCCGCCGCATTCTTTGTCCGCGCAAAACCGAGGCTCTAATTCTCACGGAAAGCCAGCCCGGCCGCCCGATTAAGCGGCGTCATAATATAATTCAGCACAGTGCGCTTCTGGCCGATAATATCGACCATCACCGTCATACCCGGCACAATCTCCACCGGCGCGTCGCTTTTCGAAAGCTTCGGCTCCGGTATGGCAATCATCGTTTGATAATAAGGCGGGAAGTTTTCTTCCTGCGTGGTGTTTTGCGCAATGCGCTGCACATGGCCTTCCAAATTGCCATAGCGCGACACATCATAGGCCGATAGCGAGACTTGCGCCGGTTGGCCAAGATGTACGCCGCCAATATCCTCGGACAAAATGCGCGCTTGCACCAAAAGATGCTTTTCATCGGGCACAATTTCCGCCAGCACCGTCCCGGCCTGCACCACCGCACCGACGGTTTTCACATGCACGGCAGACACTGTGCCATCGGCCGGCGCGCGCACATCGGCATGCCGCACTTTGGCGCGAAACGCATCTTCGCGCGCCCCCGCTTGGTCGGCGCGGGTGCGCACTTCGGCCAATTCGCGGGCCGCTTCGGCGCGATAATTGGCCAGCACCGCCTCATATTCATCGCGCGCGCCATTATATTCGCTTTCCGCTTCGACCAGCGTCAGCCGCGCCTCATGGCCGCCTTCGACCAATGGCCGCAATATCTCAATCTTGTCGCGCAAATTGGTGATGCGCCGCTCAATCGAGGCCAGCCGCGCCGCCCCGGCCTTAAAGCGCTGCTCCATCGAGGTGACATCGCGGTCGGTCAGGTTTTTGACATCGGCAAAATGGTGGACCAAGCGCACTTGCAGCACATATTGCAACGCCATGCGCAGCAGACCGGCCAATTGCTCGTTCAGCGTATTCTGTCGCTCAATCTCGGCAATATGGCGATCTTGCCGATAGCTGTTAATCACCGACGCGGTGCGCGCCCAATCGTATAAATGCTGCCGCAGGGTCAGCGTGGCGTTGAGACCGCGACCGTCATATTCGGTCGAGCGCGAGCCGCCAAACTCATCGGCGCCGCTGGTTTGGTCAATCCATTTATTGCCGCCCGACAAAGTGGCATTAAGGCGCGGCAAATAATTCGATTTGCCGAGCAGCACGCTCCACTCGGCCTCACAAACCCGCTGACCGGCGCGGCGCTGACCCGGATGGTCGCGCAGTTTTTGCTGCAATTGCAACAAAGCCGGGGGCGTCACCTCAACCTTTTCAACCGGTCGCGCTTTCGGGGCCGGTGGGGTTTCTTCCTCCGACAGCTCCACTTTCGGGATAATCAGCGGCGGCGGTGGCGCCGGTTGCGCCTGTGCCGCTTGGCTTAAAGCAGCCATACCGGCTGCCATTATGGTTGCAATAGCTGCACTTATCGCAAAACCGGCAGCCAGACGCGAAGCAATCCAATACATGCACTCTCCTTTACGGAACCAAACCAAGTGACGACGAACCTAGGCGCGGCGGATTTACTTTTCGGTTAATGGCGGCACGGTTTTGCCGCAGTTCCGTTTTTCTTGTTGTTTTTTCAGGTGCTCTGTAGGAGCGCGGGCAAACTAGCAAAAGGCTTGCTGCATTGCCAGCGAAAAGCCGCATCGCTTTTCGCAACAAAAAAGGGCCGCAGCGAACTGCGACCCTTTAAAAGCTTTTTCAAGCGGGGGGCTTACATCATGCCGCCCATACCGCCCATGCCACCCATGTCCGGCATGGCCGGGGCAACTGCACCGGCCGGGGCCGGCTTGTCGGCGACCATGGCTTCGGTGGTGATGAGCAGACCGGCAACTGAAGCCGCGTCCCGCAGTGCCGTGGTGACCACTTTTGACGGGTCAACAATACCGGCGGCGATCAGGTCGCAATATTCTTCATTTTGCGCGTCGAAACCGATTTTGCCTTTACCGTCCAGCACTTTGCCGACAACGATAGAGCCTTCAACACCGGCATTCTCAGAAATCTGACGCACCGGCGCTTCCAGGGCTTTGCGGATGATGTTGATACCGGCTTGGATATCAGCATTATCGCTGGTTTCTTTTTCTACCGCTTTGGAGGCCAGCAACAAGGCTGTGCCGCCGCCCGGTACGATACCGGCTTCAACGGCTGCGCGGGTTGCGTTCAACGCATCGTCAACGCGGTCTTTGCGTTCTTTCACTTCAACTTCGGTTGCACCGCCGACTTTCAATACGGCAACACCGCCGGCCAGCTTGGCTACGCGCTCTTGCAGTTTTTCACGGTCGTAATCTGAAGTGGTGTTTTCAACCTGTGTCAGGATTTGTGAGACACGAGACTGAATGTCTTTTTTCGTGCCGGCACCATCAACAATGGTTGTCTCATCTTTGGTGATGTTGACGCGCTTGGCTGTGCCCAGCATGTCCAATGTCACATTTTCCAGCTTGATGCCAAGGTCTTCAGAGACCACTTGACCACCGGTCATAATGGCAATGTCTTCCAACATGGCTTTACGACGGTCACCAAAGCCCGGTGCTTTAACAGCAGCGATTTTCAGACCACCGCGCAGCTTGTTGACCACCAAAGTGGCCAATGCTTCGCCTTCAATGTCCTCAGCGATAATCAGCAGCGGACGTGACGCCTGCACAACGGCTTCCAAAATCGGAACCATGGTTTGCAGGTTTGACAGCTTGGCTTCGTGCAGCAGGATCAGCGGATCTTCCAACTCAGTGGTCATTTTATCCGCATTGGTGATGAAATAAGGTGACAGGTAACCGCGGTCGAACTGCATGCCTTCCACAACGTCCAGCTCGCTGTCCAGACCTTTGGCTTCTTCAACCGTGATGACGCCTTCATTGCCGACTTTTTCCATGGCTTGGGCAATCATCGCACCGATTTCAGCTTCACCATTGGCAGAGATGGTGCCGACTTGGGCAATCTCTTCATTGGATTTGACTTTTTTCGAACGCTTTTCGATGTCAGCCAGAGCCGCCGCAGCCGCTTGGTCGATGCCGCGCTTCAGATCCATCGGGTTCATGCCGGCGGCAACCGCTTTATGGCCTTCGCGAACAATCGCTTGCGTCAGCACGGTGGCTGTGGTGGTGCCGTCACCGGCAACATCATTGGTGCGTGAGGCCACTTCGCGGACCATTTGCGCACCCATATTCTCGAACTTATCTTCGAGATCGATTTCTTTGGCGACAGATACACCGTCTTTGGTGGTGCGCGGGGCACCGAATGATTTGTCGAGAACGACGTTACGGCCTTTCGGGCCGAGCGTTACTTTTACGGCGTCGGCCAGAATATCGACGCCTTTCAGCATTTTGTCGCGGGCTTCCGCGCCGAAGACTACTTCTTTAGACATGGTTATCTCCTAATTATTCAAATGAGGTCAGTCAGGGTTTGTGGCTTTAGGCTTGGCTTAGCCAACAATGCCCAGAATGTCGCTTTCCTTCATGATCAACAGATCTTCACCGTCGATCGATACTTCGCTGCCCGACCATTTGCCGAACAGAACCGTATCTTTGGCTTTTACATCCAGCGGGACGAGCTTGCCGTCATCGCCACGTGTGCCATTGCCAACGGCAACAACAACGCCTTGCGATGGCTTTTCTTGCGCTGAATCCGGAATAATGATGCCACCGGCGGTTTTTGTGTCTTCTTCGACACGGCGAACCAAAACGCGGTCATGCAAAGGACGAAATTTCATGTGCCTTCTCCTGTCCAAAGGGCGTGTAAACAAATTTCTGGCACTCTCCGGGTGAGAGTGCCAAATGCGCCTTTGAGATAGGAATATGCCTTCTGCCTGTCAAGTGTGGCGGACAAAAAACTTAACTTTTTATGAAAAGCGCAAACCGCAGGCTCATCCGGTTGCAGCTTGGCGGCTTCAGGCTGGTCGACGACCCTTAAGTCGCCGACCGCCGATGGGCAGCCCGGGCGGAGGAAGCCAAACGGTAGGTGGGAATAACCGCCCGAACTTCCACGAGCAAACTTCGGCACACCGAAGTGCGCCTGTTATTTCAAGCAGAAAAAGGAGCAAAACAAGAGGGATATTCTCAATTATTTCAGTGGTTTAAAATAATTTTACTGAAGTGAGAATACCTCTCTTGAAAGCAATTTTTGAAATGGATAATGGCTCGCGGGATCCGCTTTACGCCACCAAATCACACCACTGCCTTACGCAATGGTTTGACCGCCATCAATAACCAATTGCTGACCGGTCATGAACGAGCCGGCCGGGCTGGCCAAAAACACCGCTGCACCGGCAATTTCATCCGGCATGCCAATGCGCTTCATCGGCGTGGTGGCGGTCGATTGCTTGAGAATATCCGGATTATCCCACAGCGCTTGCGCGAAATAGGTCTTGATGAGACCCGGCGCAATGGCATTGGCGCGGATATTATGGCTGCCATGCTCGACGGCAATATTGCGCGCCAGCTGGAAATCAGCGGCTTTTGAAATCGCATAAGTGCCGAGCACCGGCGAGCCTTTCAGGCCACCGATTGACGAAATAATGACAATGGCGCCGTCTTTGCGCTCAATCATGTCCGGCAGCACCATATTGCACAGCCAGTGATTGGATTTGACATTGGAGCCCATGATTTTATCAAACGCATCATCCGGGCAATCCATGCTGGGGCCGAAATACGGATTGACCGCCGCATTGCAAACCAGAATATCGACCTGACCGAAATGCGCTTTGCTTTCATCGACCAGATTTTGCAGCTGCTCTTTCTCGCTAATATTGCATTGCACGGTGTGGGCGCGGCCCGGATGCTTTTCATTGATGGAATTGGTCACCTCGTCACAGGCCGCCGCTTTGCGGCTGGAAATCACCACATTGGCGCCGTGATCGGCCATTTGGCGGGCAATCGCCTCGCCAATGCCGCGCGATGCGCCGGTGACGATGGCGGTTTTGCCGGATAAATCGAATAATTGCATGAATGCCTCCCTAATTGATTGCCTGAACGCTAACAGAAAAAAGGCGCCGCGAACAAGCCTTGACCCGGTGCGGCAAAACGGGCAGCTTCGCGACAAATAGGAGTAAGCCCATGTCCGTCCCGCATATTTTATCCGGCCTGTCCGAAATAGCTGAAAACTACGACGCTTTGATTTGTGATATTTGGGGCGTGCTGCATAACGGCCAAGCGCCGTTTGCCGGGGTCGATGATGCGCTGAAAGCCTTTCGCGACCGAGGCGGCAAAGTGCTGCTTTTGTCCAACGCGCCGCGGCCGGGTGAGACGGCGCTGAAGCGCCTCGACAGCATCGGTAACCAGCGCAGTTCCTATGACGATATTCTGACCTCCGGCGATGCCACCCGCGCCCTGCTGACCGAGATGGCACAAGACGGCAAGAAAGCCTGCCATATCGGCCCCGACAAAGACGCCGATTTGGTTGCCGGTCTGCCGGTCGCGCTGGTCGAGCTGGCCGAGGCCGATGTGGTGCTGTTTTCCGGCATGTATGATGACAGCACCGAAACGCCGGATGATTATGCCGCCCTTTTGACCGAAATGCAGGTGCGCGGTCTGCCGATGATTTGCCCCAATCCTGACCGCACCGTGCAATTTGGCGATAAGGTGATTTATTGCGCCGGTGCCGTTGCCGAGGCGTATGAAAATAGCGGCGGCGAAGTGATTTGGATCGGCAAGCCGCATAGGCGGGTCTATGACACCGCAACGAAAATGGCACAGCAGCTGACCGGCCTTGAGGCGCCGCGCCTATTGGCGGTCGGTGACGGCCCGAAGACCGATATTCCGGGTGCCGCGGCGGCCGGTATTGATGCGCTGTTTATCGCCGGTGGTTTGGCCGGTGCGTCGGGCGCCAAAATCGACACGGCAGAAGACATTGCCGCCGTACTGGCCGAAGAAAACACCCATGCCGCCTTCGCCATGCGGCATTTGGTCTGGTAAGCCGGTCGGCCGTCTGATGGCTTGTCGACACCCCAAACACGGCCTAGTTTAGCAGCATGAGTAGTCAGCCGAAAACGGTCGCCCTTTATCGTTCGCTCGCCGATTTGCCGGAAACGGCGCGCGGCTGTGTGTTGGCCATCGGCAATTTTGACGGCGTGCATTTGGGCCACCAGCAAGTGATTGCGCAAGCGCGCGCGCAGGCTGACAAGCTCAACGCCCCTTTGGGCGTAATGTTATTTGACCCGCATCCGCAACAATTTTTTGCCCCCGATGCGCCGCCCTTTCGACTGACGCGGCTGGTCACGCGGGCTGCCCTGCTGGCTGATTTGGGCGTTGATTTCACCCTCGCCCTGCCGTTTGACAAAGATATGGCGGCTTGCGAGGCGGAAGACTTCATCAACGATATTTTGGTCACCCGCTTGGCCGTTAAAGCGGTGGCGGTCGGTTATGATTTTTGTTTCGGCACCGGTCGCAAAGGCAATTTCTTAATGCTGCAAGAATATGGCTCGCAATTGGGCTTTGAGGCCACGGCGACAGAAGCGGTGCTGCAACCTGACAGCACGGCGCCTTATTCTTCATCGGCCATTCGCAATCATTTGCGCGATGGCGAACCGGAAGCGGCCGCCGCTTTAATGGGCCATGCCTTTGCCATTGAGGCCGAAGTGCAGCAAGGCGACCAGCGCGGCCGCACCATAGGCTTTGCCACCGCCAATATGCCGCTGGATGATTATGTATTGCCGAAATTCGGCGTTTATGCGGTGCGGGCGGAAATTCTTGATGGCGCCTTTGCCGGACAAACAGTCAATGGCGTTGCCAATTTGGGTTTGCGCCCGACTGTCGGCACCGAGAAACCGCGCCTTGAAACGCATTTGTTTGATTTTGCGGGCGATCTCTATGGCGCCAATTTGCGCGTCTCGCTTTTGCATTTTATCCGGCCGGAACAAAAATTTGACGGCCTTGAAGCGCTGAAGGCGCAAATCGCCAAAGACAGCAATACGGCGCGCCATTTACTGGCCGATTAAACGGCCAATTCACTTGGCAGTGGCGACTGAGATTGCTACAAGGCGGCCATGAGTAAAGACGATATAAATGGCCGCGATTGGCGCGAGACGCTGAACCTGCCGCAAACCGAATTTCCGATGAAGGCCGGTTTGCCCAAGCGCGAACCCGATTTGCTGGCCCATTGGGCGACCATCGGTCTGCACGATAAAATTCGCAAGCAAAGCGAAGGCCGTGAGAAATTTATTTTGCATGACGGCCCGCCCTACGCCAATGGCGACATTCATATCGGGCACGCGCTCAATAAAATTTTGAAAGACGTTATCGTCCGCTCGCAGCAAATGCAGGGCAAAGACGCGGTATATATCCCCGGGTGGGATTGTCATGGCCTGCCGATTGAATGGAAAATCGAAGAGCAATATCGCAATAAGGGCCAAGACAAAGACGAGGTGCCGGCGACGGAGTTTCGTGGCGAGTGCCGTAAATTTGCCGAAAAATGGGTCGCTATTCAGTCCGAGCAGTTTCAACGCCTCGGTGTGATGGGCGATTGGGACACCCCCTACACCACCATGGCTTATGACGCTGAAGCGATTATCGTCAGCGAGTTTCAAAAATTCATCATGGACGGCTCGCTTTATCGCGGTTCCAAGCCGGTTATGTGGTCGGTGGTTGAGAAAACCGCTTTGGCCGAAGCGGAAGTGGAATATGAAGAGCATGTCTCACCGACCATTTTCGTGAAATTTCCGGTGCGCGGTATGGACAATACTTGCGCCGTTATCTGGACGACCACACCCTGGACCATCCCGGGCAACCGCGCCATGGCTTATGCCGCGCATTTGACCTATGGGGTTTATGAGGCGGCCGGGGAAAAGCTGATACTTTGCGACAATCTGGCAGCGCAAGTCATGCAGGCAGCAAAGATTGAAGATTATACACGGCTCGATGATATTGACCCGCAAGGTCTGGTTTGCGATCACCCACTAAAGGCCGCCGGCTATGATTTTGATGTGCCGATTTTGGCCGGTGATTTCGTCACTGATGAGACTGGCACCGGCTTGGTGCATATTGCGCCAGGCCATGGTCAAGATGACTTTGAACTGGGCATGCAGCACAATATTGAAGTGCCGTTTACGGTGAATGAGGGCGGCGTTTATTACGACCATGTGCCGCTTTTTGCCGGCAAGCGTGTGCTCGATGATAAGGGCAAGGACGGGGATGCCAATGGCGGCGTCATTGGTGCGCTGGTTGAGGCCAATGCGCTGCTGGCCAAAGGCAAATTGCGGCACCAATATCCGCATAGCTGGCGGTCAAAAGCGCCGCTGATTTTCCGCAATACGCCGCAATGGTTCATCTCCATGGAGAAAACCGGCTTGCGCGACACGGCGCTCAAAGCCATTGCCGAAACCAATTTCTATCCCGAAACCGGCCGCAATCGCATTCAATCCATGGTTGAAAACCGCCCTGATTGGGTGGTTTCGCGGCAGCGTGCTTGGGGCGTGCCACTGACCATTTTTGTGCATAAGGCAAGCGGTGAACTGCTGCGCGATGACGCGGTCAATGCCCGCATTGTCGAAGCGGTGAAAGCGTATGGCGCCGATGCTTGGTTTGATACTGACCCGCAAAGCTTTCTGGGTGATGCCTATCAGGCCGATGATTATGAGCAGGTGACAGATATTCTTGATGTCTGGTTCGACAGCGGCGTGACCCATGCCTTTGTGCTGGAGGCGCGCGACAACATGCAATGGCCGGCCGATGTCTATTTGGAAGGCAGCGACCAACATCGCGGCTGGTTCCAATCCTCTTTGCTGGAGGCTTGCGCGACACGCGGCCGCGCGCCCTATAAAAATGTCGTCACCCATGGCTTCACCATGACCGAGCAGGGCAAGAAAATGTCCAAATCGCTGGGCAATGCGGTGGACCCGCTGAAAGTCATTCAGCAATCGGGGGCGGAGATTATTCGCCTATGGACGATGAGCTGCGATTATTCTGAAGACCAGCGCATCGGGCCGGAGATTATCAAGGCAAACACGGATGCCTATCGGAAAATGCGCAATTGCTTCCGCTTCCTGCTGGGCAATTTGGACGGCTTTGACGATAGTGAAAAAGTGGCGCTGGCCGATATGCCGGAATTGGAGCGTTATATGCTGCACCGTCTGGCCGAGCTGGATCAATTGGTGCGCGAAAATTACAACCGCTTTGATTTCCGCAAAATTTACCAAGCACTGTTCAACTTCATGACGGTCGATCTGTCAGCGTTTTATTTCGACATTCGTAAAGACACGCTGTATTGCGACCCGCACAGCTCGGCGGCGCGCCGCGCTTGCCGCACGGTGATGGATATCAGCTTTCATTGCCTGACCCGTTGGCTGGCACCGGTATTGTGCTTCACGACAGAAGAAGTTTGGCAATCGCGCTTCGGACAAAATGAAGACAGCATTCATTTGCAGCAATTTGTCGAGATGGACGCGGCTTGGCACAATGCCGAGCTGGCCGCCAAATGGGAACAAATTCGGGCCATTCGCCGCGTCGTAACCGGGGCACTGGAAATTGAACGGCGCGAGAAGCGCATCGGCTCCAGCCTCGAAGCGGCGCCGATCGTTTATGTCAATGATCCCGCCTTGCAGGCTGCCATGGACGGTCAGAACATGGCCGATATTTGCATCACCAGCCAGATTGATATTCGCCATGAGGCCGCGCCAAGCGACGCTTTCAGCTTGGAAGATGTCTCCCATGTCGGTGTGGTGCCGGCCATGGCGGAAGGGCAAAAATGCCAACGCAGTTGGAAAATCCTGCCCGATGTCGGCACGGTGGACGGCTATCCTGACCTGAGCCCGCGCGATGCTGCGGCTGTGGCGGAATATGACGCGCGCGGCTAACCCGCCCTTCACGCTGGAGCAGGGGCTTGGCTGGACCGCCCTATGGGCCGCGCTTGACCAAACCGCCAAATGGGCGGTGGTGCATTTTTTCCGGCTGCCGCCTTATGAGGCGCATAGCGTGCTGCCGTTTCTCGATTTCACTTTTGTTTGGAATACCGGCATCAGCTATGGGCTGTTTGGCGGCAATGGCGAACTGGGCCGCTGGCTGCTTTGCGGGCTGGCACTGGTTGCCATTGGCTATTTCTTATGGGCCTTGCGTAACGGCGAGACCATGCGAGTCGGCATGGCTTACGCGCTGCTGGCCGGTGGCGCGTTGGGCAATTTAATCGACCGCGTTTGGTATGGCGCGGTGGTTGATTTCATCTCACTGCATTGGGCCGGATTTTATTGGTATGTGTTCAATCCGGCCGATATGTGGATTACCTTTGCGGTCATTATTTTGCTGTATGACGCATTTTGGCCACAAAAACCGGCAGACTGTGACACGCAAGCAGTTGCAGATAATGCCGGATTAGCTATAGATAAAGGCGATGGGAAAGAATCGAACAATGAGCAATAAGAAAGCGACTTGGGCCGTTATTGCGCTGGCCGCGCCGTTAATGGCGTGTGGCGGCAGCAGCGACAACCGCCCGATTGATATGGGCTATAATAAAAACGTGCCCAATGAGTTTAATGTGGTGCGCCGCCCGCCTTTGGTTTTGCCGCCGCAATTCAATCTTATTCCACCGGCATCAACCAGTGCGCGTCCGGCCACACCGACCGGTGCTGAATTGGCGCGCCTTGTGGTGCTGCCTAACGCCCCGCAAGAACCGATTTCAAAAATTGAAGACCGGCTTTTGAAAAAAGCCGCACGCGGCGGTGCCTTTGGCGACGGCGTGCGCGAAGAATTGACCAATAAAACATCCGGCACGGTGAGTGAAGAAGCCAGCACGGTGGAAGCGCTGACCAAAGACCAAAGCCAATAAGCGGCGATGGCGATGTTGCGTTCTTGGCTGGCCGCAATTTGTATGAGCTTGGCACTGGCTGCCTGCGACAGCGCACCCTCCGGCCTGCAGGTTGAGACGGCGCGGCTTGATAACGGCCTTGAGATTATCGTCATTCCGGATTTTCGCGCCGATGTGGTGACCCATATGCTGTGGTATCGCACCGGCTCGGCCGATGAGCCGCTCGGCAAATCGGGCATTGCGCATTTCTTTGAGCATTTGATGTTTCGCGGCACAGAAAATATTCCGCCCGGCGAATTTTCCAAAACCGTGGCGCGGCTTGGCGGGCAAGACAATGCCTTCACCTCTTACGATTATACGGCCTATTTCCAGCGCGTGCATCGCGACAAGCTGGGCCGCATGATGGAAATGGAAGCCGAGCGCATGCAAGCGCTGATTATCGAGCCGAAGATTGTCGCCGTTGAG
>JBMHCM010000045.1:0-28659 GCA_049889915.1 Parvibaculales bacterium | reverse complement strand
ATGCAACGAATGCCGAAATCCAGAAGCGCCCAAGGCGCGTGCTCGCGCGATGAGCCGCAGCCGAAATTATCACCGGCGACAAGGATTTGCGCCTCACGATAGGCCGCTTGGTTCAAAACAAAATCGGCAATCTCTGCGCCGCCCGGCGTGTAACGCATTTCGTCAAACAGATTTTTGCCCAGCCCGGAACGCTGAATGGTCTTCAAAAACTGCTTCGGTATAATCATATCCGTATCGACATTGATGATGTCGAGCGGGGCGGCAATGCCGGTCAATTGGGTAAATTTTTCCATTATCTCAGCCCTCGCTTAAAAATCACGAATATCGGCAAACCGGCCGGTCACGGCGGCGGCGGCGGCCATTTCAGGCGACACCAAATGGGTGCGCCCGCCACGGCCTTGGCGGCCTTCGAAATTGCGGTTTGAGGTCGAGGCACAACGCTCGCCCGGTTGCAATTTATCGGCATTCATCGCCAAGCACATAGAGCAGCCCGGCTCACGCCATTCAAAACCGGCGGCGAGGAAGATTTTATCCAAACCTTCCGCTTCGGCCTGTTGTTTGATGAGACCGGACCCCGGCACCACCATGGCATTGACGCGATCGGCCACTTTGCGGCCCTCGGCGATTTTTGCCGCGGCGCGCAAATCTTCAATGCGGCTATTGGTGCAGGAGCCGATAAATACGCGGTCAATCTCGACCTCTTGCATCGGCGTACCTGCCGTCAGCCCCATATAATCCAGCGCCCGATCGGTCGCTTTGCGGCGGCCTTCATCGGCAATATCAGCCGGATTGGGCACTTGCCCGTCAATCGAAATCACATCTTGCGGGCTGGTGCCCCAAGTGACCAAAGGCGGCAGATTAGAGGCATCAATGGTAATCTCCTTATCAAACACCGCATCATCGTCTGATTTCAGTGTCTGCCAATGCGCCACGGCGGCATCCCAATCGGCACCGCTCGGCGCTTTGGCGCGGCCTTTCAAAAAGGCATAGGTTTTTTCATCCGGTGCAATCAAACCGGCGCGGGCGCCCGCTTCAATGGACATATTGCACAAGGTCATGCGGCCTTCGACCGACAGCGCCTCAATGGCCGGACCGGCATATTCCAGCACATAGCCGGTGCCACCGGCCGTGCCGATTTCACCGATAATGGCCAGCGCAATGTCTTTCGCCGTTACATGGGCCGGTGCCTCACCGACCACATTAATGCGGAAGTTTTTCGCTTTCGCCTGGATCAAGGTCTGGGTGGCCAGCACATGCTCAACCTCTGATGTACCGATACCATGCGCCAAAGCGCCAAACGCGCCATGGGTTGAGGTGTGGCTGTCACCGCACACAATGGTCAGGCCCGGCAGGGTAAAGCCTTGCTCGGGGCCGGTGACATGCACAATGCCTTGGCGAATATCATCCATGGCGACATATTCAATGCCAAACTCGGCGCAGTTTTTTTCCAAGGTTTGGATTTGCAGCTTGCTTTCCGGATCGGCAATCGCTTCAACGCCGCCGGAACGGTCGGTGGTCGGAATATTGTGATCGGCCAGAGCCAGTGTTTTGTGCGGCGCGCGCACTTGGCGACCGGCCATGCGCAGACCCTCAAAAGCTTGCGGGCTGGTAACTTCATGCACCAAATGGCGGTCAATATAGAGCAGGCAATTGCCGTCATCCTGCGCCTCGACCAAATGGGCGTTCCAAATTTTATCGTAAAGAGTTGTCCCAGTGCGTTTTTCAGACATATCAGTCGCCTTTTCGTTCCGAGGCCCCGCTTTGCTGCCGGCCCCTCATTTTTGGGCGGCTCGGGGAGGAAACTTAGGCGTCTGCGTCGACGCTGGGTTCCTCCTGAGCCGCTGCTTGCGGTGTGGTTGTCGCTTTGGCTTTGCTGTCAGCTTTGGTCACCTTATTGCGTTTTTCAGCAATACGGGCCGCTTTACCGGTCAGGCCGCGCAGATAATACAGCTTGGCGCGACGCACACGACCGCGGCGGACCAGCTCAATCGAGTCGACCAGAGGTGAATAAATCGGGAAGACCCGCTCAACACCTTCGCCATAAGAAATTTTACGGACGGTGAAGTTTTCATTGAGGCCACCACCGGCGCGGGCAATGCAAACGCCTTCAAAGGCCTGCAGGCGCTCACGTGTGCCTTCGATTACTTTCACACTGACTTTCACCGTATCGCCCGGCTGAAAATCCGGTACGGCTTTTTCAGCCGTCAGTTCGGCCATGTGTTCGCGTTCAAGCTCGTCAATCAAATTCATCGTCATATCCCCCTTTGGGGTCAGGTAACTCGTGCAAAAGCGGTCGCGTGGGCAAGGCTGCTGTGGCGACCGGATGGGGGGATTTACCACGCAAAAAACCGCTTGTCACCCCTTTTTGCAGCAAAAACCGTCAATGCTGTCAGTTTTTTCGCGGCTTATGGGTGGCCCATAAATCAGGGCGTCTGTCGCGGGTCAGGCGTTCGGCTTCCTCTTGTCGCCAAGCGCGCAGTTTTTCATGGTCCCCGGCCGTCACCACGGCGGGAATATCACGCCCCTCAAAGCTTTGCGGCCGCGTGTAATGCGGATATTCCAGCAGGCCATCGCTAAAGCTTTCATCGCTGCCGCTTTCCACCTTGCCCATAACGCCGGGCAGCAGCCGCAAAATCGCATCCAGCATAGCCAGCGCCGCCATTTCGCCACCGGACAAGATATAATCGCCAAGCGATACTTCAATCGGTTGGCGCGCTTCGATAAACCGCTCATCAACCCCTTCAAAGCGATTGCAGAAAAAAATCAGCCCCGGACCGGCCGCCAAATCAGTGGCCATGGCTTGCGTAAACGGGCGTCCTCGCGGGCTGGGCAATAAAACCGGCAGCGCGGCTTGTGCCGTCACACTATCCAAAGCCGCGGCGGCGACATCGGCGCGCAGCACCATACCGGCGCCACCGCCGGCCGGTGGTTCATCAATTGTCCGGTGTTTGCCATGGCCGAAATCGCGCAGATTATGCGTGTTCAGCCGCCACAGCCCGTCGTCCAGCGCGCGACCGGCCAGACTGTCGCCCAATGGGCCGGGAAACATTTGCGGATAACCGGTAATGATATGCGCGTCAAAGGCCATGTTTAGCCCTCTTTATCATCTGTTTGCTTATTTGTTCGCTTATTTTTTTGCTGTGGCGACAGCTGCTCCGGTGGCCGCGCCTCATCTTCTCGCGGCGGCACCAAAGTCAGCGTTCCGCCCGCCAGATTAATTTCCGGCACCACCGCTTTGGTGAACGGGTAGTAATGATTGCCGCCATCGGGAGCGACAATCTCCAATAAATCACCGGCCCCGAAATTATGCACCGCAACAACACGACCGCCGTCTTTGGCAGCCTCCGAGGGCTCAGATGCGCCGTCCATTTGCTTGACGGCCAGACCGATCAAATCGGCATGATAAAAATCATCTTCTTCGGCCAATTGCGGCAGCTTGGCCCGCGCCACATATAGGCCGGTGCCGGTCAGGGCCGCCGCCGCCTCGCGGCTCATCACCCCATCCAGCGTGATGCGCGCGCCCTGCTTGGCCGGGGCACAGCTTTTAACGACAAAGACCCGCGCACCGTGTTGATCGGTGAGCGGGCCATAAGTCGCCAAATCTTGTGGCGTCGCGGTGAAAGTTTTCACCTTCATGGCGCCACGCACCCCATGCGGCGCACCGATAATGCCGAGACAAACCAGCTCGGCAGAACGGTCGGCGGCCGGGGTGCGCGCCGTCATTAGTCTTCTTTCGTTTCCTCAGCAGGCGCTTCCTCAGCAGCCTCTTCGGCAGGGGCTTCCTCAGCAGCAGCCTCTTCGGCAGGGGCCTCTTCAGCCGGAGCCTCCTCAGCCGAGGCCTCTTCGGCAGCAGCGGCCGCTTCAGCTTCGGCGGCAGCGGCTTCTTCTTCGGCTTCTTGTTGCGCTTCCAGACGCTCTTGCGCTTTCAGACCCGGCTTGGCTTTTTCCGGATTGTTACGCGGCTCGCGTTTCCACAGGCCGGCATCGTCCAAGAAACGGGCCACCCGGTCAGACGGCTTGGCGCCTTGGTCGAGCCAATGCTTGGCGCGATCCGTGTCCAAATTGACCCGTTCACCGCCATCTTTCGGCAGCATCGGATTATACGTGCCGAGCTTTTCAATATAGCGGCCGTCCCGCGGCATCCGGCTATCAGCAACAACAATGCGATAGAAGGGACGCTTTTTCGACCCACCACGCGACATACGAATTTTCAGTGCCATTTCAATTTCCTTTCACAACAGCAATTTCGTGACCGCCGCTTGCGGCGGTCAATTTCTCAAAGGCCTACTTTTTCTTGGGCAGGCCCAATCCTTTCAATAAATCCGGTGGCAGGTCGCCAGGCTTACCGCCCAAACCGCCGGGGCCGCCCAAACCTCTGGGGCCACCCAATTGGTTCATATCCGGCATATTTCCCGGCATACCGCCTCCCAGGCCACCGCCCATGCCACCCAACATGCCGGCCAGACCCTTAATGCCGCCCTTACCGAGCTTTTTCATCATATCGGCCATTTGCCGGTGCATTTTCAGCACCTTATTGACATCTTGCACGCTGGTACCCGACCCGGCCGCGACACGGCGCTTGCGACTGGCATTCATCATTTTCGGATTATCGCGCTCGGCCCGTGTCATGGACGAGACAATCGCCGCTTGGCGCAGCAATTCGCGTTCATCCATGCCCATGGCAGCGATTTGCTTTTTCATTTTGCCCATGCCCGGCATCATGCCCAACACGCCGCTCATGCCGCCCATGGCTTGCATTTGCTTTAATTGCTCGGCCATATCATCGAGCGTGAATTGGCCTTTTTTCATGCGGGCGGCAATTTTTTCCGCTTTTTCCGCATCCATGGTCTCGGCGGCTTTTTCCACCAGACCGACCACATCGCCCATGCCGAGAATGCGATTGGCGACCCGCACCGGATCAAATAATTCGAGCTTATCGAGGCCTTCGCCGACGCCGAGGAATTTAATCGGCACGCCGGTGACATGGCGCATCGACAAAGCGGCACCGCCGCGCCCATCGCCATCGGCGCGGGTCAGCACAATACCTGATAGCGAGACACGCTTGGCAAACTGGTCGGCAATGGTCACCGCTTCTTGACCGGTCAGACTGTCAGCGACCAACAAAACTTCTTTCGGGGCGGCGGCTTTTTCAATTGCCGCCATTTCGGCCATCAGCGCCTCATCGGCATTGGTGCGGCCGGCCGTGTCCAACATCACCACATCAAAGCCGCCCAGCTTACCGGCTTGCACGGCCCGCTTGGCGATATCGACCGGGCTTTGCCCGTCAACAATCGGCAGGGTTTCAATCTCGGTTTGCGTGCCCAACACGGCCAATTGCTGCATGGCGGCGGGCCGTTGCGTATCCAGTGAGGCCATCAGCACTTTGCGCTTTTGTTCGCTGCTGATGAATTTGGCCAATTTGGCCGTTGAGGTGGTTTTACCGGAACCTTGCAGACCGACCATCATGAAGACGACCGGCGGCACCGCTTCAAAGGATAGCGGCTCGGCCTGACCGAGCATATCGATGAGCGCATCATTAACAATTTTGACGACTTGCTGGCCCGGCGTGACCGATTTCAAAACCTCAGAGCCGACCGCCAAGGGACGCACCTTATCGAGGAAAGCGCGCGCCACCGGCAGAGCGACATCGGCCTCCAATAGGGCGGCGCGAATTTCGCCAAGCGCCGCATCGACATCTTTTTCCGACAGCGCGCCGCGGCCGCGCAGACGGTCAAAAATCGATCCTAAATTATCGCTCAGCGTGTCAAACATAATCTGTTTTCAGCTCTCAACCATAAATGCACCCGCGGGCAAAGCTTGCTGGCGGGTGGCGATATCGCGCCACCTAGCCGGGCGCTGACACCAATTCAAAACGTGCTTCTTGTCAGAAGTGGCGGCAAAATAGGCAGCGCAGGCGATAAAGTCAAGCCGCTGCAACTTTTGCGCCATGCTGGCATATGGCGTTTGGCGCCGGAAACCCCTATATAGGCACAATGACTGACGCAAACCGCCCTGTAGATGAGCTGGCCTTTACCCGCATGAACGGGCTGGGCAATGATTTTCTCATCATTGATGCCCGCGAGACGCCCGTGGCCCTCGCGCCGCAACAGGTGCGCGCACTGGCCGCCCGCGACAATGGCGCAACACAAGGGTGTGACCAGCTTTTGGTCATTCATCCGCCGCGGCAAAGTGGTGATGCGTTTATGCAAATCTTCAATGCCGATGGCAGCGAGGTTGAGGCCTGTGGTAATGGCGCCCGCGCCGTTGCGGCTTTCCTGGCGCAAGACGGCACGCCCGCCCCTGTTCTGGAGACGCTGGGCGGCGTGCTGGCCTGCCGCGCCGACGACCATACCGTCTCCATCGACATGCCGCTGCCGCAGTTTGAGCCGCCGCGCGCTTTGCATGCCGATTTACCCGATGCGTTGCCGGTCGATATGGGCAATCCGCATGGCGTGATTTTTGTTGAGGCCGGCACGGCCGGTATGGCGGCGCAATATGGCTTTCAATTGGAACGCCATAAAAGCTTTGCGCAAGGGGCCAATATTAATTTCGCCAGCCTGCAGGGTGATAATCTTTTGCGGCTCGATACATGGGAGCGCGGGGCCGGGCTGACCAAAGCCTGCGGCACCGGCGCCTGTGCAACAGCCGCGGCTGCCGTGCATTTGGGGCTGTGTGTGCCGGGGGCGGTGACCATACGCCCGCCATTTAATAGCGATGATAATAAGACAGATGTCATTGTCATTGAGTATCAGCCCGATGCGCATTTGGTGATGATTGGGCCGATTGCTTTTGAAGGGCACGGCCATGCCCGTTTGGATGGCACGGCATGAGCGTGAAGGTGGAAAATTTCGGCTGCCGCCTCAATGCATTGGAGGGCGATAGCGTGAAAGCGCTGGCAGAAGCGGCCGGGCTTTCCGACACCACCATTATCAATGGCTGCGCCGTCACCAATGAGGCGATGCGCCAAGCCGGGCAAGCGGCGCGGCGCGCCAAGCGCGACAATCCGGACGGCACGGTGATTGTCACCGGCTGTGCGGCGCAAACCGATGCCGATAAATTTACCGCCATGGCAGAGGTTGACCGCGTCATCGGCAATGAAGAGAAATTGCATCCGGCCAGTTATGGCGACACGGCTTCCTTTGCGGTCAGCGATATTATGCAAGTGACGCAAGCCACTGCTCTGCCGCCGGTCGCCACCCAGAAACGGGCCCGCGCCTTTGTGCAAGTGCAGACCGGCTGCGACCATCGCTGCACATTTTGCATCATCCCCTATGGTCGCGGCAATTCGCGCTCCGTGCCGGTCGATGAGATTGTCCATCGCTGCCAAAATCTGGTCGCTGACGGCCATCAAGAAATTGTCCTGACCGGTGTCGACATCACCTCATGGGGGCCGGATATTGGCGCGCCCGGCTTGGGCACTTTGGTGCGCGCCATTCTCGACCGGGTGCCGCAACTGCCGCGCTTGCGTCTGTCGTCCATTGATGCGGTTGAGATTGATGCCGGTCTGTTGGACATGGTGATTGCCGAAGAACGGCTAATGCCGCATTTGCACCTGTCGCTGCAAGCCGGGGACAATATGGTGCTGACGCGGATGAAGCGGCGGCATACGCGCGAAGAGGCGATTGATTTTTGCGCCCGCCTGCGCGATGCCCGCCCCGATATGACATTTGGTGCCGATTTGATTGCCGGCTTTCCGACCGAGAGCGATGCGATGTTTGAGAACTCGCTGAAACTTGTCGATGACTGCGCCCTGACCTGGCTGCATGTGTTTCCTTATTCGGCGCGCCCCGGCACACCGGCCGCCCGCATGCCGCAAGTCGATGGCGCGACCATTAAAGCGCGCGCTGCCCAATTGCGCGCCGCCGGAGACCGACAACGGCATCAATGGTTGGCCGGTCAAATCGGCCAACAGCTCAGCGTCTTGGTGGAAAAACCCGATGAGGGGCGCAGCAGCCATTTTGCCCGCATCCGGCTCAACCGCCCGCAAGCGGTCGGCAGCCTGCTGACGGCACAGATTACCGGCCATGACGGCCAGATGCTTGAAGGGGATATCCTATGAGCGGCTTTTTCGCGCGCTTGAAATCGGGCTTGAGCAAATCGAGCCAAGCTTTGGGCGACAGCCTGTCATTTATGAGTGGCAAAAAATTATCGGCCGACCAATTGGACGCTTTGGAAGACGCGCTGATTATGGCCGATTTGGGCGTCGCCACGGCCGGCCAGATTGTCGATAATTTACGCGCCCGCCGCGATTTGGCCGATTTGGATGAGGCCGGATTGCGCGCCGTTTTGGCCGATGAAATCACCGCCCTTTTGGACGGGGTGGAAAAACCGTTTCACCTGCCTGATGAAAAACCGGCGGTTATTCTGATGGCCGGGGTCAATGGGGCCGGCAAAACCACCACCATTGGCAAGCTGGCCAAGAAATTCATGGCGGACGGCAAATCGGTCATGCTGGCGGCCGGCGACACTTTTCGCGCCGCAGCCGGAGAACAATTGCAAGTGTGGGGCGAACGGGCCGGTGTGCCGGTGGTTGCCGGCGCGCCGGGCAGCGATGCGGCCAGCCTCGCCTATCAAGCGCTGGAGCGTGCCAAAGCCGAAGCGATTGACGTGCTGCTTATCGATACCGCGGGACGGCTGCAATCAAATGATAATTTGATGGCCGAGCTGGAAAAAATCACCCGCGTCATTGGCAAGCTGGACGCGGCCGCCCCGCATGAAAGCCTGCTGGTTTTGGATGCAACGACCGGCCAAAACGCCATTGCGCAGGCCGAGGCGTTTTTGCAAGTGGCAAAAATCAGCGGTCTGGTGATGACCAAGCTGGACGGCACAGCGCGCGGCGGCGGACTGGTGGCGATTGCGCAAAAATTAGCCCTGCCGATTTATTTCATCGGCGTCGGCGAGCAGGCCGAGGATTTACAAAATTTCGAGGCGGCCGGTTTTGCCCGAGCGCTGACCGGGGCAGCGGACGGAGCAGAGCAAATTGAGGCGGCAGGCTGATGGCGGGCTGGCGCAAAATCGCCGAAGAATACGCCCCGCTCGGCGTGTTTTTCATTCTCAACAGTCGCGGCCCGGAATGGTTTGACCGGCCCGACAGTGACAGTCTTTTTATCGCCACGGCCGGTTTTATGGCCGCCATGGCCGCGGCGCTGGTCTCGACTTATGCGCGCGGCGCCAAGCCGAATAATATGAGCCTCGCATCAGCCGGTTTTGTTTTTCTGTTTGGCGGCATCACCCTGTTTTTACAAGATGAGATGTTCATCAAAATCAAACCAACTTTGGTCTATTTATTGTTCGCCGCCATACTTGGCTTCGGCCTCTGGCGCGGCCACAGCTATTTGCAAAAACTCATGGGCGATATGCTGCCAATGGATGATGCTGGATGGCTTATCCTAACGCGGCGCTGGGCGCTGTTTTTTGTGGTGCTGGCGGCGATTAATGAAGCGGTATGGCGCACCCAATCGACCGATGTCTGGGTCAATTTCAAAGTGTTCGGTTTTGTGCCGTTGACCTTCGGCTTCATGGTGTTGCAAATGCCGCTGCTGAGCCGCCATGCGCCTGAAGAGGCAGAGGCAGAGGAAGCGGAAAACAAACGCTAAAACGGATAGATGATGTCCATATCCAGCCCATGCGGATGACACGGACCCAATATAACTTCCTCGCCGGACGGGCCATTATGGCCGTCCCAAATTTTATAGGACAGCCGGGCAATCGTGCCCAATTCGCGACCATCCATTTGTAGCCAGATGAGCGGCGCGTCGGGCCGCACCTCTTCAGCGGCTTGCGCAAAAGCGCTTTCAATGGCGAAACGTTGCGCGACACTTAAATAGGGCCAGACGATCGAGTGATAAAGCACGGTGGCTTGGCCCTTTGGGCGGTCGAGAATTTGCGCCGCCACCCAGCCGGCCGCATCGGCGCGATCGATCACCGGCGGGGCTTTATCGGCAATCGACAGCGCGGCCAATAATCTGGCCCGACGCTCCGGCATATCGCCCCAAACCCACGCCTCCAGCGCCCGCCTTTCGGTCGCATCAGAAATATCGACGGGGCGCAAATCGCAGCCGCGTCGGTCAGCAATAACAATTTCTTCCGCCAAGGCCGGGGCTGTGCCGCGCCATTCTGCGGTCAGCGTCAGCGGGCTTTTTGCATCGCCCCATTGCAGCGCCCCTTTATCGGTATCGAGCGCATAATGGAATTGGTCGAAAAACAGATTGAGCCCGGCACTGGCCCCCATCTCGCGCAGTCTTAGAGGCAGACCGGTGCGCTTGGCGACTTCGGAAAAGCCCAAAAGCATCAAGGCGGCGCGACCGGTCTCATTGGTTTGCGGCGTGCGGCGCAAAAAGGTGCGTGCCGCATCGCGGTGTTTGAAAAATAATTTATGCAAATCGGCCCGCAAGGGTTCTTCGTCTTGCGCGCTAAAGGTGCCGCCACAGCTCAGAAAAAATCGCGCTATCGCATCGCCGCCAAGCGCCAAAAAATGCACGAAACCGGCGAGCCGCAACGGCACATTGTCATTCAGCGGGTCGCCTTGCCAGCCGCGCACCAAATCGGCGACCGGCCCGCCAGCGGAGAAATCATCACGGCAAAAGCCGACAATCGCCGTCGTCAGGGGCGAGCCAAGCAGTTCTGACGCTTGTTGTTGTGACGCAAATGCCGACAGGATCTTGTCGCGCATCCGGCTCAGCCATCCGTTTGTTGATAGCGCGCCCGCAGAGCCTCAAAGCCCGGCGTATCAGCCCAATTTTCCGGTTCTGAAAACGGCGCGAAGGCGGCTTGCTCTTTGGTTTCATGCCAATGCTGCAAGGCATAATAAACAGCCGGAAAAGCCAGTTCTTTCCAGGGAATATCTTCCCAAGCCATCAACGCCACCTCTTGGCTTTCCGGGCCGGGTGCAATATCGGCCGACAATAAATCGGCACGATAAAACATCTGCACTTGCGCAATGCGCTCGACATTATAAACGCCGATCAGCGCGTTTGGTTTGACATCGGCGCAAGCTTCTTCTTGGGCTTCGCGGGCCGCTCCTTGCGCCACTGTTTCGCCTTTTTCCATAAAGCCGGCCGGCAATGTCCAAAACCCTTTACGCGGTTCAATATCGCGTTTGCACATGAGAATTTTTTCCACCCCATCTTGCACGAGGGTGGCCACCACACCGGCAATGACACGCGGGTTTTGATAATTGATCAGCCCGCAATGGGTGCACACATCGCGCTCAAAGCTGTCATCATGCGGCACTTTTTTGTCGAATGAGATGTCGTGTTTATATGTGATGGTCTTGTCTTTAAACATGGCGGGTGCCCTTCCTATTGCTGTTGAAGATAGGGCAAAATCGTCTCGCGCAAAACCGGCTCATCCAAAGGGCCGACATGGCGGGTCACCACACGGCCTTGGCCATCGAGCAAGAAGGTTTCCGGCACCCCATAAACCCCCAAATCAAGCGACACACGGCCGCTCTTATCGGCCCCAATGGCGCGATAGGGATTGCCGAGGCGACCGAGAAAGCGTTGCGCCGCCGCGGCATTATCTTTGTAATTGAGCCCGAAAATCGGCACACCGGCCTTGGCCAATTGCATCAAGGCCGGATGTTCGTCGCGGCACGGGCCGCACCAACTGGCCCATACATTGAGCAACACAGGCTGACCGGTCGCCAAATCAGCATCGGAAAAACCTTCAGGTGATGCCAGCCCCGGCAAGGTGAAAGACGGCAGTGCTTTATCTTCATAAGCCGAGGGTAGACGCGACGGGTCGCCCATGAACAGACCGGCGAGAAACAAAACCGCGAAACCGGCGGCAATGGCCAAGGGCGCAAAGCGTATCCATGCCGGCCGTTGTTCGGATTGAGGTGTCGTTTCGCTTGGGCCGTCAGTCATGACGCGCGGTTTCCAGTGCCGCCAAATCGGCCTTGGCTTTCGCCCATTGCCGATAGGAGACGAGTATCAAAGCCAGCAGCGGGCCAAAACAAGTGACATAGCTGGCGGTGATGTAAAAGCCGTAAGACATGCGCATCTCCTCTAATGCTGACCCAATTGTTGTTTGACACGCAATTTTTGTCGGGTGATTTCCATTTGCATGCGCATCAGCGTGACGGCGGCAAACAGCAGCAAAAACGCGCCGCCCATAATCAGCAAAGGATACAGAAAATCGGCATGTAACGCCGGACGCGCCAGCCGCGAGACGCTGGCCGGTTGGTGCAGCGTGTTCCACCAATCGACCGAGAATTTGACAATCGGCACATTGATAAAGCCGACAATCGCCAAAATGGCCGCGGCGCGGGCCGCCCGGGTCGGCTCGTCAATGGCCTGCCATAAGGCCATATAGCCAAGATAGACGAAAAACAGCACCAGCACGGAGGTCAAGCGGGCATCCCATACCCACCACGTGCCCCACATGGGTTGTCCCCATAACGCACCGGTGACCAAGGCGATCAGAGTAAACACCGCCCCGACCGGTGCTGCTGACCGCGCTGCCACATGGCCCAGAGGATGGCGAAACACCAATGCGGTGAGGCTGGCAAAAAAGATAAAGCTATAGCCGAACAATGCCATCCACGCGGCCGGCACATGCACGAACATGATTTTCACCGTCGCGCCTTGCTGGTAATCATCGGGCACATAGGCGACCCGGTACAGCCCATAGGCCATCGTCAGAGCGGCCAGCCCCCAAAGCGGCGCGTGCAGCTTTTGCGCCAGCGCCATGAAGCGGGTCGGATTGGCGTAAATCGCTGAAATATTTTCCAAAGCTTGCAGCATCACCATTTACCTAAGCCGCCGCTGCGGCCATGTCAAAACCCCTCTTCGCGACACGCTGTCGCCTAACGTTGCGCGGCCCGCAAGGCCGCCGCAATGGCCAGCGGCGCGGTGCATAAGGCCGCCAAGCTGAGTAAGCCCAAAATCGCCAACAACACGCCCGGCTCCCGCCCTGAAGCGGCAGTACCGAAAATCATCACCGGCACATAAAAGGGCAGGCTCAGCAAAATCGCCAATAGGCCGCCACGGCGCACCGAGACAGCCAGGGCCGCGCCAATGCCGCCCAATAAAACCAAAGCCGGACTGCCGACCAGCATGGCCAGCCAGACGCGCGGCAGGGTTTCAGGCGCGCTGTTGAGCAGCAGACCGGCCAAAGGCACGGATAAAAGCAACGGCACCACCATGGCCAAATAATGACCGAGCAATTTAGCCAACACCACCAGCTCCAACGCCAAGGGCGACAGCATAAGCTGGTCGAGATGACCGTCTTCAAAATCGGCTTGAAACAGACGGTCCAGCGAGGTCATCAATGCAATCACCAAGACCACCCATAAGAGCCCCGGCGCCAAAGCGCGCAGCATTTTCAATTCCGGCCCAATGCCGAAAGGCAGCAACGTCACGGCAATAAACAAAAAGCTGACCGCCAAACCGCTATGGCCATTGCGCCAAGCGAGCCGCATATGCTGTGTGCAAATGGCCCAAAACACACTCATGCAGCAGGCTCCGGTCGATAATCGGCAAGGCTGAGGGTTTGCGTGGCAAACGCCAGTTCGACATGGCTGGCCGCCACAATCAGACCGCCGGCCGCCATATGTCGGCGCGCCAACTCATCTATTAAGGCAATGCCTTGCGTATCAAGCGCGGTCAGCGGCTCGTCCAGCAACCAAAGCGGGCGTGGCGCCAAAAGCAGCCGTGCCAAGCCGAGGCGGCGGCGTTGACCGGCCGATAAATCGCCGACCGGTTGCGCGGCCCGTCCGGCCAAGCCAAGCCCGGCCAGCAGGTCGTCCTGAGGGTCGGCAGCACCGACCGGCGCGCCATGCAGCGCCGCCTCAAACTGAAGGGTTTCGGCCAGCGTCAGGGCCGCTTTCAACCCATCGGCATGACCGAGATAATGACAAGCGGGTGCTGCAACATGACCCGCCTCAATCGGTAAAAGACCGGCCAGCTGGCGCAAGAGCGAGGTTTTGCCACTGCCATTATCGCCATAAAGCGCCAAGGCTTGGCCACCGGCAAGGTGCATATCGAGGCCGCGAAACAATAGCCGCAGGCCGCGCCGACAGGCCAGGCCGCGCACCTCTAAGCAAGGCGCATCGGCAAACCGCGCAGCGGCGGCGGGGATTTCGGGCTTGGCCATCATGGCGCCACCATAGCCATCTTGCCGGTCGGCGGCTAGGGGCTTTGCCGTCACGGCACCGGCAAAACAAAACCCCTAAGCCGGCAATTCGGCTTAGGGGTGTTTTTCTTCATCGGGCGCCCGATTTATACGGCCCAATTATGCGGCCGCATTAAGCGTCCAAATCAGGCACGCGGCGGAGCAAATTTCGTCAGATCAATGCCCTGCACAGCGGTTTTATATTCGTCCAAAGTCGGCGTGCGGCCCAAAATGGTCGACAGCACAACAACCGGTGTGGAAGCCAAAAGCGACTCGCCGGATTTCTCGTCTGAGTCCTCTACCACGCGGCCTTTAAACAAACGCGTTGAGGTGGCCAATACCGTATCGCCTTTGGCGGCTTTTTCTTGGTTGCCCATGCACAAATTACAGCCCGGGCGTTCCAAATACAGCGTATTGTCATACGCCGTGCGCGCTTCGGTCTTCGGCGCATCATCGTCAAATTCGAAACCGGCATATTTTTGCAGGATATCCCAATCACCTTCGGCTTTCAGCTCGTCGACAATATTATAGGTCGGCGGGGCGACAACCAGCGGCGCCTTAAAGGCCACGCCGCCATCTTCCTGCTCCAAATTGCGGAACATTTGCGCGATGATTTTCATATCGCCCTTATGCACCATGCATGATCCGACAAAGCCCAAATCAACCTGTTTTTCCGCACGGTAATGCGAGATGGGGCGAATGGTGTCATGCGTGTAGCGTTTCGAAACATCGGCATTTTCGACATCCGGGTCCGCAATCATCGGCTCATTAATGGCATCCAGATCGACCACCACTTCAGCGAAATATTTCGCATTATCATCCGGCTTCAGGGCCGGCTTATCGCCCGATTTAATCTCGGCAATCCGCTTATCGGCAATGGCGATAAGGCCTTTCAGCATCTGCGCTTCATTATCCATGCCCTTATCGATCATGATTTGAATGCGCGCTTTGGCAATCTCCAAAGAGCCGATCAGCGTGTCATCATTGGAAATACAAATCGAGGCCTTGGCTTTCATCTCGGCCGTCCAATCGGTGAAGGTGAAGGCTTGGTCGGCCAGCAATGTGCCGATATGCACTTCAATGACCCGGCCTTGGAAGACATTATCGCCGAACTGCTCAAGCATTTGCGCTTGGGTGGCGTGCACCACGTCGCGGAAATCCATGTAATCGGCCATTTGACCTTTAAAGGTCACTTTAACGCTTTCCGGGATTGGCATGGTCGCCTCACCGGTCGCCAGCGCCAATGCCACCGTGCCACTATCGGCACCGAAAGCGACGCCTTTTGACATGCGGGTATGGCTGTCACCGCCGATAATAATGGCGCGGTCATCAACCGTAATATCGTTCAGCACTTTGTGAATCACATCGGTCATTGAATGATACGCACCCTTAGGGTCGCGGGCGGTAATCAGGCCGAAGCGGTTCATAAAGGCCATCAAGCGCGGCGTGTTGGCCTGCGCCTTGCTGTCCCAAACAGAGGCAGTGTGGCAACCCGACTGGTAGGCACCATCGACGGTGGGTGACAAAACAGTGGCCGCCATGGCTTCCAATTCTTGCGAGGTCATCAGGCCGGTGGTGTCTTGGCTGCCGACAATATTAACCCGCACGCGGACATCAGAACCGGCATGCAAGGGCTTGTCGGAGCTGGTGCCCAAGGCATTGGCATTGAAGATTTTCTCAACCGCGGTCAGGCCTTGGCCGTCATGCGAAATCTCTTTTGACGGGGCGAAGACCGATTTCAGCTCAACACCCAAAGTCTCGCAGGCAAAGCTTTGCAGTTTTTTGCCGAACACAATGGCGTAAGAGCCACCGGCTTTCATAAACTCGACTTTTTGCGGCGTGAAACTATCACTCAGATCAACCAGCTCTTGGCTGCCATCTTCATTATATAATTTCTTGGCCTTGGTATTAATGCTCAGCACCGTGCCGGTCTCGACAGAATATTTCTGCTCCAGAACCGCATTGCCGTCATTGTTCAAAAGCGGCTTGCCGTCCTCACCGATTTTTTTGACCCAGTTTTTCAGATCAACACCAATGCCGCCGGTCACCCCGACCGTGGTCAGAAAGATCGGCGAAATGCCATTTGTGCCGGCAACAATCGGTGCAATATTGACAAACGGCACATAGGGGCTGGCTTGTGTGCCGGTCCACAGCGCCACATTATTGACGCCCGACATACGCGATGAGCCGACACCCATTGTGCCTTTTTCGGCAATCAACATGACGCGGGCGTCCGGATGTTTCAGCTTCAACGCTTCGATTTCTTTCTGCGCGGCTTCAGAAATCATGCATTTGCCGTGCAGCTCGCGGTCAGACCGCGAATGCGCCTGATTGCCCGGTGACAGCAAATCGGTGGAGATATCGCCTTCAGCCGCAATATAAGTCACCACTTTGATTTCTTCTTCGACATCCGGCAACTTGGTGAAAAACTCGGCTTCGGCATAGCTTTGCAGAATATCCTTGGCCACCGCGTTATCGGCCGCAAAAGCCGCTTTCAAGCGGTCCGTGTCGGCGTCATACAAAAACACTTGCGTCTTCAGCACGGCGGCGGCTTGCTCGGCCAGCGCTGCATCATCGCCCAAAGCAACATCGAGCAGCACGGCGACAGACGGGCCGCCCTTCATATGCGACAGCAATTCAAACGCGAAAGCGACCGAGATTTCCTCAACCGCAACCTCGCCGAGAATAATTTCTTTCAGGAAGCTCGCCTTGACACCGGCGGCAGAAGTGGTGCCCGGCAGCGTGTTGTAGATGAAATATTTCAGCGAGTCGGCGCGGTGCGGATGCGCAGCATCTTTGATTTGCGCGATAATTTCGCCAAGCAAGGCGCCATCATCAATCGGCTTCGGGCTCAGGCCCTGCTGTTTGCGGGCTTCAATTTCTTCAAGATAGGCTTCATAGAGGCTCATGGCTGCTCAATCCTTCAATGCTGGTTTCGCTGCGGACAGTCGGCAGGCGGGCGCGCACAGGGCCCGCATCACGCGACATCTCGTGCGCCTTATCTATGCTTTCTGCCGCATTGGTGCAAGTGTTTTAACCGCGCCGGCGCGGTCGGTCAGTTTTGCCCTGATAAAGAAGCGATGCTGGGCAGTAAAACCGGCGCCCGCGCCGCGTCAAACCGCAAGGCCCAATCGCCGAAGCGGGCATTAATGCGCGCCGCTTCTGCCTTGGCGGCGTCACTGGCGCCGGCCGCCACATCGGCCGAAATGCCGACCCAAATCAGCGTCGCCGCGCCGACATTGTCATAGGTAATGCGCAAGCCGTCGGCATAGCTTAATTGCATGCGCTTGGCGGTGGCAAAATCAATGGCATCGCGACCGGTCACATCATCAGGGCGCAGGGCGGCAAAATCGGCCACCCAAGCCGCGCCGCCGGCCATCGACCAAGTGCCGGGCGTCACCTGCAAAAGAGAAAACGGCGCACCGGCCCCATCAAAGCGGATTTTGCTCAGCTGGCTGAGGTCGCCTTTTGGTAGATCGGGGTCAAGCCAAGCGGCCAGATTGGCATTGCGCGGCAGGCGGCCGCGGGCCAGCCAGCTTTGATTGCTGTCGCCGCGACGGGCATAAAATTGCCGCAGCTGCGGACCGACATTTGTCACTTGCTGCTTAGCTTCCGCTTCGCTTTGCTGCTCGCGCCCCAACAGCAATTCGGCCAGCACATTGTCTTGCCCGTCGCGCACGGTAAAGCGCACCGCATTGCCCAAATCCTCCGGCACCACCAGCCCCAAAGCGCGGTGCCAATCCGGCTTGGCGGTGCGCGCCTCCAACGCTTTGACATCGGCCAAAGCCAAAAGCGTCTCGGTAACCAATTCCTGATTGGCAGGATAGTCATTGCGCTGCGGCAACACCCATTGGCCATTCTTTTGCATCACTTTAATGGTCTGCGTGCCAGAAATGCCGCGGCCAAAAGTCATTTCCAATTGCGCACTATCGGTCAGCCGGTCGGCGAAATCGGCCAGCAATATTTGCGGCGGCGGCGTGCGATTGACCGGCCGGTCAAAACTGACGGCCAACACCGCCAAAATCAAACTGGCCATACTGAGACCCACTAAGGGCCGTAAAAGCGGCGTCACATCCATCAGGCGGCCCCTTTGGCGACATCATCTTCGGCAATCAGCCCACCTGCTTTTTGCGTGGCCAGACGCTTGCGCCTTTGCTGCCAAGCCAATAGCAGCGCCAAAATGCCGACCAGCACCGGCATGGTGACAATATTCAGCCAGGTCACACGCGCCTCCAGCGCATCAATATCGCGGCGCAAATCACCCTGCACGCGGCGCAGGCTTTTGCGCGCCGCCAGCAATTCGGCGCGATGGGTTTTCGCCGCCGCTTGCGCATCACCCAAGCTGGCTCCGGCTTGTTCCAACCTGTCAAGCTCGGCCTGCGCCGTTTCAATGCGCAGCAAGAGGTTTTCTTCTTCCGCCAAAAATTCTTGTTCGGCGGCTTTTTGCAGCGCTTCGACACGGGTGAAGGGCCGCGCCACGCGCTCGCGCCCGCGCAGCGAAATCAAATCATTGGAGCCCATCAGATTTTCCACCGCATTGAGCAAAAACTTACCATTATCGGCAATCGGCACACCAAAACGTTGGCCGAGATAATTTTGTTCCGACACCCAAAACCGATCATCGAAAAAATCGCTATCGGCAAAAACCACAATATTGGCAGCCGTGGTCGCCGTTAAATGGTCTTCGCGCCGCGCCGTCTCACCCTTGCTGTTGCCTTGCGCCGGCGGGCCGTCAGGATAAGCCGTCCCAACACGCCCGGCAAAGCGCGCGGCAATCACATAAGGGCCATCCGTGCCGGGCTTGAAAGCGCGCTGCAGCGCATCCGGTGTCGGGGCTTGCAGCACATAATCGCGATCCATCAGGCCGGCCTCATCGGAGGCAGTGACCAGCGGCGTCATGCGTGTGGTCGCACCATCGGCTTGGCGCAACACGCCAACCGTGCCGAGATTGAGCCGGTCAATATTGCCGGTAATCACATCATCGCGGTTCATCTCATCGGGGCCATAGCCCATCCAGAGAATATAATCGACCAAGGCGCGCCGCGCATCGCGACCGGCGGCAACCCGTTGGGCGCGTTTGCGGTCAGCGAGAATTTGATTGCTGTCCATCACCACGCCCCATTGCTGCATCAGCCGCGGCAGATTGGATTGTTCACGATAGCCTTTCAGCGGCTCGCCATTCGGACCGGCCGTCAGACTGACCTCGGATTGCGGGTCGATAAAGGCAATGACGCGGCCGCCGCGCATGACAAATTGGTCAATCGCATAAGATTGCGCCGGCGCGGGTTCGCGTGGATGCGCGAGAAGCAACACATCAACCCGCTTAGGAATACGCACAGCTTCCGGCGCGATGAACTCGACTTGAAAGCGGTCGGTCAGCTCCGCATAAATCAGGAAAGGCTGCGACTGGCCGCGCATCGCCGCCAAAATGCCACCGGCGCCGGTATCGAGCGGCAGATTGGATAAAATGCCGAGCACCGGTTTTTCCGGCTGCGATAAATTATGAATCAAACGGGCCAGATCATATTCCAAATATTGCTGCCGCTCATCGGCGAAAAACGGAATGACCTCCAGACTGTCGACCCGATTGCTGCCGGTCAGGCCGAAATAAATCACCTCGCCATTGCCGATTGGCCGGGCCACCAGCCCTTGCGCCACCGCCTCATCTTCGGCTTCGGAAAACGGTGCTGGGTCAATGATTTGCAGCTTCAACCCACCATCCGCCGCAGCCGCCATTTCTTCCAGCATATCGCGCACGCGCTGCGCAAACAGACGGATTTGCGGCTGGTCTGTGGCTTGACCTTGCGAATAATAAAATTTCAGCGTTACCGGCTCGTCCAATTTGGCGAGAATATTGCGCGTGCCTTGGCTCAGCGTGAAAAGTTGGTTTTGCGTCAGGTCGACCCGCCAGCTGCGCAGGGCAATATTGGCGAACAAATTAAGGCTGACGAAAATCACCAGCAACAAGAGCAGCGCCACGCCATGCGGCGGCAAACGACGGAGAAAAGCCATTATGCGCCCTCGCCTTTTTTCATATCGACAATGATGATGGTGGCGGTCAGGAAGCTGCCGATCAATGTGACGAAAAACACCACATCGCGCGCATCAATCACCCCGGCGGTGATGGCGCGGAAATGCGTCAACAAAGAGATGGAGGCCAATGTGTCGACCAGTGCTTGCGGCGCCCAGCCTTCAAATAATTCCAGCACCAAAGGGGCCCCCGATACGGTGAACAGAAAACACGCCACCACGGAGATGACAAAGGCAATCACTTGATTGCGCGTCAGCGCCGACAGGCAAGAGCCGATAGCCAAATAGCCCCCGGCCAACATTAACGAGCCGAGATAGGAGGCCAAAATGACACCATTATCAGGATTGCCGAGATAATTGACGGTCAGCCAAATCGGAAAAGTCAGAGCCAGTGCCAAACCGGAAAAAGCCAGCGCGGCGACATATTTGCCCAACACAATGGCCGATAGCGGCACCGGCAGGGTGAGCAATAATTCGATGGAGCCATTGCGCCGTTCTTCAGCCCACAGCCGCATCGAAATGGCGGGCAGGAAAAACAAATAGAGCCATGGGTGGAACATAAAGAAACTGGCCAAATCGGCCTGTCCCATGGCGAAATAAGCGCCGAGATAAAAGGTCGCCAACCCATTGGCCAGCAAAAACACAATAATGAAAACAAACGCCAAAGGGGTGGCGAAATAACCGGCAAATTCGCGCCGTGTGATGGTCCAAATCGCCGTCATGCTGCGCCCTCTTCAACCATTGGCTCGGCCGATTTGCCAATCGGGCGCGGTTTGCGGGTCAGCGCACCAAACACATCGTCAAGGCGACCGGTCTCCAGAGCCAGCGCCCGTGGGGCAATTTTGGCGGCGCTTAATTTTTCGCGCGTGGCGGCCAAAAGCCGTTCGGCGGTATTTTCCGTATTATCGCCAGATTGGGTGTCGGCAAAAACATAGAATGTGCACTCGCTGCCGCGATGGTCGACTTCCAAACGGGCGGCTGATAGCTGACCCAGTGCCGCTTGCGCGGCTGCCGCTTCATCGGCTGCGCAAATCACCGTCACCGCGCCGTGAAAGCGCGACCGTGCCGCCAATTGACCGGGCGTGCCCTCGGCGACAATTTCACCGCGATCAATAATCAGGGCGCGGGCGCAAATCGCATCCACCTCTTCAAGAATATGGGTCGAGATGATAATGGCCTTATGGGCCGACATTTCTTCAATGGCGCGGCGCACCTGAAACTTTTGATTGGGGTCAAGCCCGTCCGTCGGCTCGTCCATAATCAGCACATCGGGGTCATGCACAATGGCTTGCGCCAAACCGACGCGACGGCGATAGCCTTTCGACAAAGTGTCGATCGGTTGGTCGAGCACGCCGTGCAATTCGGTCATGCCGATGGCGCGGCTTTGGGCGCTGCGCGCCGCCGCTTTATCGAGGCCGCGAATGCGACAGATAAAATCGAGAAAAGCCCGCGGTGTCATATCCGGCCAAGCCGGCGCGCCTTCCGGCAAATAACCGAGCCGCGCTTGCGCATCCAGCGGCGCAGCGGCAATATCCAGCCCGCAAATCCGCGCCGTTCCGGCGGTCGGGCGCAAAAAGCCGGTAATCATTTTCATGGTCGTCGATTTGCCGGCGCCATTGGGCCCCAAAAAGCCCATCACCTCGCCGCTCTCAACGGCAAAACTCAAATCATTAACGGCGGTAAAATCGCCGAATTTTTTGACCAGTTTGTCACACTCAATCATATTGTCTTTCTTACGCAATCAGGCGTGCTTTGAGAAGAAGAGAGTTGCCCGACATAAAGGCAAGAGAGTAGGCACTATGGCTGTGCGCTGCGCGGGACGCAAGAAAAATGCCCGACGCGCCAAAGGGGGAGGAGATATCACAAAGCGCGCCGGGCGGGCTCTCAAGCCTGTGTTATATGCGCGTTGAATGCGACCTGACTGTGACGCAAATAGGGCCATTTTGGGGCATTTTACTTGCACCGCAGCGCGTCGCCATGCACGATAGGTTATGGCCAAACGCAAATCCTTAACCATTATCGCCAATGCTTTTGAACGCGACCGGCAAAACAGCCGCCGCGGCCCGGCCCGCATCATGTGGACACGGGCTGAATTGGCCGCTTTATTGAATGTTTATGGTCGGCAAGTGGCGGCCGGACAGTGGCGCGATTATGCCATGGCCGATGGCGCCGAGCGGGCGCTATTTGATATTTTTCGTACCAGCAGTGAGATGCCGCTTTATCGGTTGGAAAAAATTCCGGCCCTGCGGCGCAAGCAGGGGCAATATGTGCTGCGCGGTATGGATGGGCGTATTTTGCGCCGCGGCCACGACCTTGACGCGTTGCTGAAATTTTTCGACCGCAAAAACCTGCGTCTGATTGATTAGACAAGCCCAAGATTAACTTGGCATAAATCGCAAAAAACCCCGACGCTTGCGCGCCGGGGTTTTCAATATCGAGCGGAGCTATCACTCCGGGGCTTATCGCTTAATCGCGGTCGCCCATAAATTGCAGCAACAGCAAGAACATATTGATGAAATCGAGATATAGACGCAGCGCGCCCATAATGGCTTTCTTCTCTGCTACTTCGCGCGTGTCACTGGCATAATAAATACGCTTAATGTCTTGCGTGTCATAAGCCGTCAAACCGGCAAACACCAACACACCGATAACGCTGACCGCAAAGTGCAAGGCTGAGCTTTGCAGGAAGAAGTTTACGATGGATGCCAGAATAATGCCGATCAGGCCCATAAACAGGAATGAGCCGAGACCGCTCAAATCGCGCTTTGTGGTGTAGCCATATAGCGACAAGGCGCCGAAAGAGGCAGCGGTAATCAAGAAGGTGCGCACCACAGAGACGCCGGTAAAGGCCAGCAGCACATAAGACAGCGACAGGCCGGTCAGACCGGCATACAGCCAGAACATGTTTTTGGCGGTCGAGGCACTCAGCTTGTGTAGACGCACAGACAAAAACAGCACCATGCCAAGCGGTGCCAAAACCAGCAACCAAATGAACGGAGTTTGCGCCAGCGCGACATAAATGCCCGATTCGGCACCGAAATAAGCGGCCAAAGCGGTTCCCAACAGCCCCATGGCCATATAGGAATAGACTTTGCTCATATAAATGCGCAGGCCTTCATCAATTACCGGCGCCTGGGCGGCGGCCTGTTGGGTGGCTTGCTCGTTGAACGGATTGTCAGACATGACAGTTTTTCCCTCCGAAAGTTTTACGTTTTACATATCACCACAAAATGTGACGTTTTCAAGACCCATGGTACCGAAATGGTAGCAATAGATGTAAAAACCCGCCTATTCGCTGCGTAAAACCGGCGCAGCCGGCGCCGACAGGGCGGAAAACGTGCCAAGCAGCCCCAAAACAACCGTCAGCGCAACAGCGCCGAAAACCGTAACCGCCAAAGTGGCCGGCAAAAAGATGAATTCGGCCTGCATCGGCCCACTGATCAGCGCATAAGCGGCCAGCGTGCCGGTGGCGGCGGCAATCACCGCAGCCCCCAGACCCATCAATGCATATTCCAATGCGAAAGCGGCGAGAATGCGCCTGCGGGTGGCGCCCAGCACTTTCATCACCACCGCATCATAAACCCGTGCCTTATGGCCGGCCGCCATGGCCCCGGCCAGCACCAAAATACCGGCCAACAGCGTGATGGCGCTCATGGCGCGCACCGCCAGACCGAGATTGGTCAGAATATCGCGCATGGATGAAATGGCCTCTTTGACACGGATAATGGTGACATTGGGATAATCGCGGGCCAGCATGCGGGCCAGCTTGGCCTCATCCTGCTCGGCCATGGTCAGCGTCGCCAGATAGGTATGCGGTGCCGAGGCCAGCGGTTTGGGCGAAAACACCATAACAAAATTCATGCCGCCCGAAGCCCAATCGACATAACGCAAATTGGCCACAGTGGCGGTCATCGGGCGACCCAACACATTAACGGTGATGCGGTCGCCAATTTTGACCCCCAAACCGACCGCTTCTTCCGCGTCGAAAGAAACCAAAGGCGGGCCGTCATAATCGGCCGGCCACCATGCGCCTTCGACAATCTCGCCGCCCGGCGGCGGGGTAACCGCATAGGTCAGGCCACGATCGCCGCGCAGCACCCAAGCCGAGTCGGGACTGGCTTTAATATCGCGCGCCGCCACACCATTGATGGACAGAATTTGCCCGCGCAACATGGCGGTTTTTTCAATATGGCTGATGGCAGCCGTGTCTTGTGCTTGCTGCAAAAGCGGGGTGATTTGATGCGGCGCCACATCGAGCAGGAAGAAAGACGGCGTGCGCTCCGGCAAGTCACCGCTAATTTGTTGATTAATATTACCGTCGACCATGGAGATGGCCGAAAGCAACGTCACCGACAGGCCGATGGACAACATGACGGCACGCACCGGCGCATTGGGCCGGGTAATATTGGCCAGCGCCATGCGCAATTCAGGCTGCCGCGGCCGACCGGCGCGGCGCGCCAACCAGACCAAAACCGCCGCCGCGCCGCGCAGCGCCAAATAGGACAGAGCCACACCGAGGCCGAACCACAACGCCACATCACGACGCTCAGAAATCATCATGGCCAAGGCCGCCAGCCCGACAAAGCACAGCGCGATGGCGAGAATATAGCGTTTGGCAGGACGCCCGACCGCTTGCGCATCGGCCCGAAACAACGCCGTTACCGGGGTTTTTTCAACCTGGCCGAGCGGCCAAAGCGCAAAGGCGGCAGCCGCCAAAAGGCCAAAACCGGCCGCCGCCAAAAGCGGTTGCGGATACAAGCCCAAAGCCAGCTTGACCGGCAAAAGCGCTCCGGCCAAAAGCTGCACCAAATAGGGCACGGCGGCCCCCAGGCTGAGGCCAAAAGCCAGCGCCAGCAGGCTCAACGCGCCGATTTGCAGCGCATAAATGCGGAAGATAAACCGACCCGACCCGCCTAAAGCCTTGATGATGGCAATGGTCTCGCGGCGCTTTTGCAAATAGGCCGAAATGGCATTGCCGACCCCAACGCCGCCCACCACCAAAGCGGTCAGACCGACCAATGTCAAAAACAGCCCCAGCCGCTCGATAAAGCGGCGCAGACCCGGCGAGGCGTCAGAGCGGTCGCGAATACGCCAACCGGCGGTCGGGAATTTGGCCTCCGCCTCAGCGCGCACTTGTTTAATGGTCGCCGTGTCGGTATTTGCCGGCAGCCGCAGCCGATAGTGATAATTAACCAAAGCGCCGGGCCGCAACAGACCGGCCGCTTGCAAGGCCTGATGGCTGACCATCAGGCGCGGTGCTAGAGGAAAGCCGCCGGCATTGCGGTCCGGTTCGGCTTTCAACACGGCATTAAGCTGCACCGTAATGCGCCCGACCGCGAGGCGCGCGCCGGGTTGAATGGCCAGCCGGTCGAACAGACCTTGCTCGGCCACGGCGCCATAAACCGGCATCTCGGTTGTGCCGTCAGCGCCCTTGATTGGCGCGATTGGCGCAATCGCTTGCGGCAAACTCTCCGCCGTGCCCGATGCCAATTCAACACGCCCATAAAGCGGATAAGCGGCGTCAACCGCTTTGGCTTCAACCAGCATGGCTTCATCCGTGCCCGGCAGGCGCGCCATCACCCGCATGGTGGCCACCTCTGACATAGCTCCTAACGTGGCCTCAGACATGGACTGTCGGTCAAGCCAAGCGCGTTCATCATCAAAGGCAGCGCGATGCACCAGGCGGAAATCCATATCGCCGCCCAAAATGGCCTGCCCCTGTGCCGCCAAGCCGCCGACCAGCGACGCTGACAGCGAGCCGACGGCGGCAATGGTAAAAACGCCAAGCGTCAGGCACAGCAGAAAAATACGGAAACCGGCAAAGGCGCGGCCATCCGGCCCGCCCTGCATTTCGCGGCGCGCCAGCTTAAAGGCCAGCCGCCAGCTCAACCGGGTTTGGGGTGCCGCATCCATTAACCGACATCCTTGGCGGGTGCGCCATCTTGCATGCGCCCATCTTGCATATGCAGCGTACGGTCACAGCGGGCCGCCAAGGTCGCGTCATGGGTGATGAGAAACAAAGTTGTGCCGCGCGCTTTCGCCAATCCCAAAATCAAATCCATAATCGCCGTACCGGTTTTCTGGTCGAGATTGCCGGTCGGCTCATCAGCAAACAAAACCGGCGGGTCGGCCACCAAGGCGCGCGCCAAGGCAACACGCTGCTGTTCACCGCCCGACATTTGCGCCGGATAATGGTCATAGCGCGCGGCCAGCCCGACCTCGGCCAACATGGCTTCAGCCTTGTCTTGCGCCGCACCGGCCCCGGCCAATTCCAAAGGCAGCATGACATTTTCCAGCGCCGTCATGGTCGGCACCAAATGAAAGCTTTGAAACACAATGCCGATATGGCTGCGGCGAAAGCGCGCCAAATCATCTTCGCTCATGGCGGCATAATCATGCGCAGCAACACTGACCGCACCGCTGCTGGCCGGCTCCAACCCGGCCAAAACCATCAGCAATGTGGTTTTGCCCGAACCGCTGGGGCCGATCAGCCCGACCGTTTCACCGGCCGCCACATTAAGGTCAATGCCACGAAGAATATTGACGTCTCCGGCGCGACTGGGCAGGGTAACGGTCAAGTTTTTGGTTTCAATCATAGCTCTTGCCTTTTGGCTGTCGGATAGGCCGCGCGGGCAGGGTATTTACAAAGGACGCACGGCTTTGAACAAGGTTAAACGTGGGCAGCAGGGTATTCTGTCGCGGGCTTATCGGATTGCCATCTATACGCTGGTGCTGGCCTTTTGGATGCCACAAAGCACGGCCCATGCGCAAGCCGACAAGCCGCTGACCATTGTTGCCTTGGGGGACAGCCTGACGGCAGGTTATGGGCTGGCACCGCAAGACGGGTTTGTGCCGCAATTGCAAGCCGCGCTGACAAAAGCCGGTCATCAAGTGACGGTGCAAAATGCCGGTGTGTCGGGCGACACAAGCTCGGGTGGTTTGGCGCGGCTCGATTGGGCGGTTGCCCCCGGCACCGATGGCGCGCTGCTGGCCCTTGGAGCCAATGATATGCTACGCGGCATTGCGCCCGAGGTGACGCGGCAAAATCTGACCCGCATCATCACCCGTTTGCAGGCGCAAAACATAAAAATCATGCTGATCGGCATGTTGGCGGCACCCAATTTGGGGCCGGCCTATGAGCGCAAATTCAACGCCATTTATCCGCAGCTGGCACAACAATATGGGCTGGTGTTTTACCCGTTTTTCCTCGACGGCGTGGCGGCCGAGCGGGCGCTTAATTTGCCCGACGGCATTCACCCCAATCAACAGGGCATTGCCCGCATTGTTGCGCGCATCCAGCCGGATGTGGAACGCTTTTTGAAAACCATAGCTGAATAATTTTAGGGAGAGATTTATGCAATACCGCAAACTTGGCCACACCGATTTGAACGTCAGTGCCATTTGCCTTGGCACCATGACCTGGGGTGAGCAAAACACCGAAGCCGAAGGCCATGAACAAATGGATTATGCGGTCGAGATGGGCATTAATTTTTTCGACACGGCAGAAATGTATGCCGTGCCGCCCAAGCCGGAAACGCAGGGCAAGACGGAAGAAATTATCGGCACATGGTTTGAGAAAACCGGCAAACGACAAGACATTATTCTGGCCACCAAAGTGGCCGGTCGGGCGCCGATGACATGGCTGCGCGATGATGAAAGCCCGACCGAGCATAGCCCGGCACAAATCAAGGAAGCGGTTGATAAAAGCCTGAAGCGGCTGAAGACCGATTATATCGATCTGTATCAATTGCATTGGCCGGACCGGCCGTTGCGACTGTTTGGCGGTTTGGGGCATAAGGAAATGGGCGGCGAGATCAACAAGATTGAAGATATTCTCGGCGTTTTGGCCGAGATACAGCAAGCCGGTAAGGTGCGCCATTTCGGCCTGTCCAATGAAACCCCATGGGGGATTATGAAGTTTCTTCACCATGCCGAGATTGATGACACGCTGCCGCGCATGGTGTCGGTGCAAAACGCCTATAATCTGCTCAACCGCATTTACGAGCTTGGCTCATCGGAAATTTTCCACCGCGAAGGCGTCGGCCTGCTGGCCTATTCGCCGCTGGCGCAGGGCTATCTGACCGGCAAATATCAAAAGGGCGCCACGCCGAAAGGCTCGCGCAAGGAATTGTTCGACCGGCTGCAACGTTATGAGACCGAAGGCACGGAAGAGGCGATTGACAGCTATCTCGATATTGCCAAACGGCACGGCCTCGACCCGTCGCAATTGGCCAATCAATTCGTCACCACACGCGATTTCGTGACCTCCAATATTATCGGCGCGACAACCATGGAGCAGCTGAAACTGGCCGTCACCTCCATCGATGTGCCGTGGAGCGATGAGTTGGAAAAAGAGATAAACGCCATACATTTGCGTGCACCGAATATTTGTCCATAATTGTGCAAGAGGATTGCCATGGTTGAAAAACTGAGTGCCAAAGAAAAAACCGCCGCCTTGGCCAAGCTGAAGGGCTGGAAAAAAGTCAGCGGGCGCGACGCCATCAAAAAGCAATA
>JBMHCM010000044.1:0-7796 GCA_049889915.1 Parvibaculales bacterium | reverse complement strand
GGCACGCAATGGTCATCGGGCCGACCCCGCCCGGCACGGGGGTAATATGGGCGGCCAGTTCTGAGGCAGCAGCGAAATCGACATCGCCGACCAGCCGCGTTTTCCCGTCACCCTTTTCGGGCGCGGCGATACGGTTAATGCCGACATCAATGACGCAGGCGCCGGGCTTGACCCAATCACCTTTGACCATTTCGGGAATGCCGACCGCCGCGACCAGAATGTCGGCGCTGCGGCAGACGGCCGGCAAATCAGCGGTGCGCGAATGCGCCATGGTGACAGTGCAATTTTCATTGAGCAGCAATTGCGCCACCGGCTTGCCGACCAGATTGGAACGGCCGATGACCACGGCATGCTTACCGCTCAAATCGCCCCCCTGTTTTGCCAAAGTTTCTTTGGCGAGAATAACGCTGCCCAAAGGCGTGCACGGCGTCAACGCCGACAAGCCGGAGACCAGACGCCCGGCATTGAGCGGGTTCAGCCCGTCAACATCCTTGGCCGGGTCAATGGTATCGATAACCGCTTGTTGCGAGATTTGCTCGGGCACGGGAAATTGCACCAATATGCCGTTGACCGCAGGGTCGGCGTTCAACTCGCGCACTTTTGCCAGCAGCGCGTCCTGCGAGGTGTCGGCCGGCATTTTGAACTCCAGCGACACCATGCCCGCTTCTTTGGTGGCAATGCCCTTATTGCGCACATAGACCTGACTGGCTGCATCTTCGCCGACCAACACCACCGCAAGGCCCGGCGTTTTGCCGTGCGCCGCCTGCAGCTTGGCAACGGCCGCGCCGATACGGCCGCGCAAATCGGCGGCGATTTGTTTTCCGTCAATGATTTGCGCAGACATGCAGCCTCTCCTGACCGCCCTAAAGGGCATAGGGGCCGAGCAGTTCCCACATTAAATTGCGCAGAAACATCAGGCCGAAAATAATGATGATGGGGGACACATCAATGCCGCCCATATCGGGCAGAAATTGCCGCACCCGCCGGCAGACCGGCTCGGTCAAGCGGTTCAGCGCATCGCCGATGAGATAAACAAACCGATTGCGCATATTAATGACATCAAACGCCACCAGCCATGACAACACGGCTGAGGCGATGATGATCCAAATGTAAAATTCGATTAGCTGACTGATCAGCGTCAACAGCGCATACATGGCTCAACTCCCGCTCAATGGGTGGTGTTTACCTGCATCCGAGGCGGGCGGCAAGCCCCCGCGCATGACCGCTCACACTGATCGGCGCCGACCGCCTAAAGAATGCTTTCGCCATCCTTGGTTTTGTAAATCGACTGCTTGGGCCGTTCCATCACTCGGCGCACCATTGGCTCAAAATCCTCCAAGCTCATGGACTCATAATTCGGGTCAAAAGCGGCTTGGTCATAGAGATGGCAGAATTGCGCGGTATATTCGAAATGCTCATGGCCGCGGAATTGCTCGCGCAGGTCGCGGTCAAGGCCGATATGATGGAAGAAATAATAGCCTTGGAAAATCGCGTGATTTTCCATCATCCAAAAATTCGCTTCCGAAATAAACGGCTTCATAATCGCTGCACCCAATTCGGCATGGTTGAAGGTGCCGAGCAGGTCGCCAATATCATGCATCAGCGCGCAGACAACATATTCTTCATCGCGGCCATCCTTATGGGCCCGCGTGGCGGTTTGCAGACTGTGCTCAAAGCGGTCAACGGCAAAGCCGCCAAAATCGCCTTGCAGCATTTTCAAATGATCCATTACCCGATCCGGCAGGGTCTTGGAAAACTCGCCAAAGGCTTTTTGAATCTTCTGATAATCCTCTTGCGTGCCGTCCACCATGGCGTGGAAGCTGGCTTGCTCATTCGTGTCGTCCAACATTTTCGTCTCCCCTTTCGATTGGTAAAATTCTGCCTCAAAAAGGGGGCTTTTGGCAATTGCCTTTTCACCACGTCGCGCTAGTCTTACTGGCAGTCACACACCGCATAAGGGAGGTCAATATGCTGGGTTATGTTACTTTAGGGACCAATAATATCGAGCAGGCACGGGCGTTTTACGGCGCGCTACTGGGCGAATTGGGCATGCAGGAATTATTTGATAATGGCCGTTTGTATTTTTACGGCAGCACGCCGACCGGCCCGTTTGTCGTGGTCGGCGGCCCGTATGACGAGCAAGCCGCAACCGCCGGCAATGGCACAATGGTGGCCTTGAATTGCGGCGATAATGACAAAATTGATGCCATGCACGCCAAAGCACTGGAACTGGGCGCCACGGATGATGGTGAACCCGGCGAACGCGTGCCGGGCGTGTTTTACGGCGCTTATGTGCGCGACCCGGACGGCAATAAGCTGTGCTTTTATAAAATGGGCGGCTAAGCCGGAAGACGGTTAAACCGACCCAAAACAAAACCGATAAACCGGGCTTCGGACGGTTTATTTTTTTCGTTTTTTCTTTGTCGCATCCGCCGCATCCGGCCCCGGCCGATTGGGTGAGGCATAATTCGACGGCTTCAACCCGCCAAACTGGTCGTAAAAAGCGTAAATTTCTGCCATATCGGCGTCTAAGTCGCCGCTTGGATAAAGAATGCGCTCAACGCCGACAAATTTGGTTTTCTCATCGACAGCAGCCATCAGAATCGGCACATTGGCCGCAATGGCAATATGATAAAAGCCGGTTTTCCAATGGGTGCGTGGGCTACGCGTGCCCTCCGGCGTCACCAAAAGGTGAAAAAACTCACGCTTTTCAAACTCAGCCGCCAGCTCTTTGACATAGTTTTTCGCCGACCGGCGATCGACCGGAATGCCGCCGCAATAGCGCAAAAACCACCCCAAAGGCGGCCAAAATAAAGTGTGCTTAATCAGCACCCGCAATTTCAGGCCGAGCGTGAAGCAAATCGGCAGAAACAGCGCGAAATCCCAATAGCTGGTATGCGGGGCAACAATCAACACGCATTTCGGCAAGCCGGGCGGCGGCGGGGTTTTCGGCCGCCAGCCCCAGACCAGCAAAACCAACCAAGAGATAAACTTAAAAAAGGGCCGCACAATCGGCGTGGTAAATATCGTCATGGCGCTGTTTTACCCGATTTTGCGCGGCGGTAAATCAGCAAAATCAGCCGCCCGCTCCTCGCTGCGCGCCTGCATGGCTTCGCCGATTTCATCGACATGCATCATGGAGGCATTCCACAGCGCAATCCAATCCAGCGTCTCTTGCGTGGTATGGTCGCGCGCATGGGTGATGGCGCGCTTGCAGCCATGCACGGCCAGCGGCGCATTGGCGGCAATCTCTTCCGCTATGGCCATCACGCCGGCCAGCATATCTTCATGCGTGTCATACAGCCGATTGACCAGACCATAACGCAATGCGTCCTCAGCACTGAGGCGGCCGCCCGTATAGGCCAGCTCACGGACAATCCCCTCCGGCATCAACTTGACGATACGCGGAAATGTGCCGACATCGGCCGTCATGCCAATCTTGGTTTCGTAAATGGTAAAAAACGCATCCTTGGTCGCATAGCGCATATCAGCCGCCGTCACCATATCGACACCGCCGCCAATACAGCCGCCTTGTACGGCAATCAGCACCGGCAGGCGGCAATTTTCAAGACTGGTGAAACTATGTTGCATGCGCTTGGCGGTATCCAAAAAGGTCAATGGTCGCTGCTTTTTGCTGTGCTTGGTCGGCTGCGGGGCCTGCGGGTCGGGCGCGAACATGGAGACATCAATGCCGCCGCAAAAATGCGGCCCGGTAGAAGAGATAACGATGACACGGGCTTGCGCATCCGCGTCGAGGCGCTCAATCACATCCGGCAGCTCATCCCAAAAGGCGCGGTTCATATTATTGCGTTTTTCCGGACGGCTCATCACCAAGTGGGCGATGGCCCCGTCAAGCGTCACATCAAAACAGCTATAAGAAATATCGGTCATCGTCTTTCCCTCATCTATATCAAAGACAGCGCATCAAGATGCAAGGCCTGCCACGCCGAGCGTTCGGCCATAACGGCAAACATTTCATCACCGCGTTCAGTGCGTTCCACCATCATGGCGGAAAACACCGCCATGATGAAACCGGCAAAAGAAGCGCGGCGATAATCAGCCCAAGCGGCGGCCACATCATAATCGCCGACACATGCCCCCAAAGCGGCGTGATAGTGCACCACCAACGCCTCTTCCGCGTCGGCGCGTTGCTTGGGGTCGGCCAGGCTGGTCGAAACTGCATAGGCAATATCACCCATTGGATTGGCGCACGAGGCGGTCTGCCAATCAAGCAGCACGGCGCGGCCTTGCGTGTCGGTGAACAACATATTGTCCAGCCGCATATCGCCATGCGTCAAAACCTTGGGGCCGGGGCGCGGCGCGCTATATGCCTCAAAGCGCTCAACCAGTGCCGCCCCCATCTGCAAAATATCGTCTGACAGGCGGTCTTGGTAGCGGGCCTGCCAGTCAGGATACAGCGCCGGCAGAACGCCGATCAAAAAGGCTCGCCGCTCTTCTTGCTGGCCATAGGTCAGCCAAGGGGTTTGCTCCAGCACCGGATCATTCCAATGGCTTTGATGCAGGCGCGCCGCTTCATCCAAAATGAGCTTAACCTCGCTGACACTACAGCCATCCATTTGCGCGATCTGTTTGGCCGGGGCCATATCCTCAAACAAAAGCACGCCATCGCCGGTCTGCGCGTCATAATCGACCGCATAGGTTTGCGGCACACGCGCCCCACAGCTTTTGCCGAAATGCGCATAAAATTGCGTTTCAATCTCATATAAATGCAAATTACGCGCCGTCTCGCGGCTGGTCATATCCGCCGCCGGACATTTGGCGACCAGCGAGGCCGGCCCGTCAGGCGCCTCAACCCAATCAAGGCTGATGCGAAAACTGTCACCAACCTGACCGGTGCCGACCGGCTCCACACCAAACCCACGCAAGGCGCCTTCGTCGCGGTCGAACAGGGCGGCCAGAAAAGCCTTATCAAACGCATCGGGTGTATCGCGCAGTGCCATGGCCTAACCCACAATCCGGTCAAGCAAATCGGTAAACCCGCTCGGCGCATGCGGGCCGATGAATAATTGTTCAATGACCCCCAGCCCCTCATGCGATTGACCGTTCACCTCAAGCGCAATGCGGGCCAAATGCTGGATATGCAAATTTTCCATTTTACCGCTGCGCAAAGCCGCTTCCGCCTCGTCCAAGGCGATTTCATCATGCGCCACATGCAGCGGCCCGTGATGCGTGCCATGGTTGAATTGCGGGTGAATATAGCCCAGACCCTGCATGTAAAAGGGTTGGCCTAGAAGCGTATAATCGGCGCGCAAGCCCTCCGCCTCAACGCGCAAATCCCTCACCCGTCGGGTGCCGTCATGATAGCCGGTGGTGAAGTCGAGCCGCCCCCATTCGGTTTTGCGATCCGCCGCCATATCGTGAAACACCGCTTTGCGGTTCCACGGCACGCCGTCGCCATCATCATTGCTGTGGCAGAAAAAAGCAGCTGTCTCGAAATTAACCGGCGTCCACAGCCAATAAAATTGTGGGCTGACGGCAGGCGCCGGCGGCTGGCTTTCGGCGGCGCCGACTTGCCTGATGCCCCAGCTGCGGTCGCGCGTGCCACGGCAACCGGCAACGTCATAGCATGCGCCGCCGCGTCTAATCTGCCCCTGCCACTCAATATTTTGCGTAGCGCGGGTCACATCCATCATCATGCGCGTGCCTTGGCGACGGGTGAAGCGCGGCTCCTCAATCGGAAAATGCCGACCCGTTGCGATAATGTCAGCGGTCAGGCCGCTATCATTATCGCTGATGACGATACGGGTTTCCTCAAACGGCCGGATAATCTGCAGGCTCAACGGCCCAAGCGTTAACGCCAGCCGGTCGCCCTGCATTTCTTTAGAGCAACGCAAATTGCTTTGCCGCCCATCGACCAATAGGGAAAAACTGGCATCGATAATGTTCAGCTGCGGATAAACACCCAGCGCGCAGGCGAAAAACAAGGAACCGTCAGCGCTGTAGCCATTGAAGAAAAAGCGGTCATAAAAATTGCGGTCACTGCCGGCAAAGGCCATCGGCTCCGGCGTTTGGTGCAACGGGTAATCATCAGCATGTGTCAGCATGGTGTCCTCCCACAAGCTTGCCCGCATGTGGCCAAGCTTTGGCTACATGGCGGAAATGCCGCCATCCAATTTCAACTCGGCCCCGGTCATAAACTTGCTTTCATCGCTGGCCAGATAGACCACTGCATGCGCGACATCATCCGGGTCACCGACCTCGCCCAATGGTACTTGTCGGGCCAATTTTGTTTTCAACTCATCGCGGCTCATGGCGCCGGCCATGCCGTCCAAAATCGGCGTGTCGATAAAGGTCGGATGAATGGAATTGGAGCGAATTTTATAGCCGCGATTAGCACAATGCAGCGCCACCGATTTTGACAGCAGCCAAACCCCGGCTTTGGCCGAATTATAAGCCGCCATATTGTGACCGGCAATCAGACCGGCGATTGACGAGATATTGATAATCGAACCCGGCGCATGCGGCACCATAAGCGGGATGGCATATTTACAGCCCAGAAACACGCTATCCGTGTCGACCGCATGCACCCGTTTCCAGGTTTCGAAATCAGTGTCCTCTACCGTTGTGCCGCCGCCAATACCGGCATTATTGAGCAGCACGTTGAGCCCGCCCATATCCTCATGCGCGGCAGCCAGCGCCGCCTGCCAATTTTCTTCATTGGTAACATCGAGGTGATAGGCAAAGGCTTGGCCGGGATATAACGCATTGACCTCATCGGCCACCGCTTTGGCGCCTTCGGCATTAATATCGCTGACCGCCACTCTGGCCCCTTCTTTGGCCAGCATAAGGGCTGAGGCACGGCCCAAGCCTTGTGCCCCGCCGGTGATGAATGCCATTTTTCCTGCTACCCGCATCGTCTACTCCTGCTTTACGATTTTGATTTTTTCAGCACGGCGCGCACCGCCGCTTTGTTTTCTTCCGAGCCGGTCAGCAACGCATATTGCTCGCGGTCCATAAAGCTCGCCAGATGATTAAGCGCATTGGCCTGCACATTAATAGCCTGTTTGCTCATCCGCACCGGTATGGGCGGCAGGGCAGCCACTTTGGCGGCCCAACGTTGGGCTTCACTTAAACTGTCGCCCGAGGCGGTGACGGCATCGACCAGCCCCCACGCCAAGGCATTATCGGCCGGCACGCTGTCGCCCAATATGACCAGCTGTTTGGCACGCGCCGGACCGATGAGCACGGTGAGGCGCGGATTGGCCTGCCAGCTCATATTGATGCCGAGCGGCACTTCCGGCAGGCGGATGTCGCAATCATTGGAGGCAATGCGCCAATCGTAGGCCGCCGCCAAGGCCAGGCCACCGCCAATACAAAACCGCTCCATGGCGCAAATGGTGACCTGTTCCAAGGCCTCCCAGGCGGCGCACATATCGGGGCCGAGCAGCAATTTTTGCCGCTGTTCCAGCGGCGGCAAATCATGTGTGTGCATGTCGGGGTCTTTTAAATCGGCGCCGATGGAAAACACCGGATCGCCGTATAAAATAACGCAATGCACTGATGTGTCGTCTTTCAACAGTCGCGCTGCATCGCGCAAGCCCGCCATCGCTTCGGCGGAAAGCGGGTTCATGCCACCGCCAATAGCGGGGCCGCGCCGTAAGGTGACAGTGGCCACCGTGCCGTCGCGGGTAATCTCAACGCAATCGGGTAATGCGCTCATGCAAGCCTCCCAGCTGAATAATCTCCCGCGCAAAGATTAACATGGCGCTGACGGCTGACAACAAGAAAGCGGAAAAAGATGGGTGGCAAAAGAAAAGGGCGACCCGTCGGGCCGC
>JBMHCM010000043.1:0-4523 GCA_049889915.1 Parvibaculales bacterium | reverse complement strand
CGGAGAACTGGTCAAAGGCCGATATTCAAGCCTATTTGCAACGCCAATCGGACGCTTATTGGCTGAGCTTTGCGCCACAGGCGCAATGGCATCATGCGCATTTGTTGGCCGCCATGGGGGAGGCACCGGCCGCATTTGACATCGCCGCCGACGCATTGCGCGATTGTTCGGAAGTGACGATTATTTGCCAAGACCATCCGGGCCTGTTTGCCCGCATTGCCGGGGCCATGGCGGTGGCCGGGCTGACCATTTTGGATGCCCGCATCACCACCACGCAAGACGGCTTGGCGGTTGATGTGTTGCATGTCGCGCGCACCGACCAGCCGGGCCCGTTGGACGCCGCGCAAGCGACGCGGCTCGAGCAAACCGTGATGGATGTCTTGCGCGGTGAGTTGATGGTGCCGGAGCGCTTGGAGCAACAAAAACTGGCCCGCGGCATTCATGCCTTTGACCTGACGCCGCAAGTTCGCCTCGATAATGATTTATCCGACACGGCCAGCGTGATTGAGGTGAGCGGGCTTGACCGGCCGGGTCTTTTATATGCGCTGGCGCGGCAATTATTCACCATTTCCGTCTCGGTGCAGGCGGCGCGGGTGGCGACTTTTGGCGAGCGCGCGGTTGATGTGTTTTATGTCACTTCGCTGACCGGCGATAAAATTGACCGGCCGGCACAGATGAAGAAAATCCGCGCCGCCATGTTGCAGGTCATTGATGATCCGGTCGAAGCGGCGCGCCCGAAACGCGGCGCCAAAAGCCCGAGCAAACCGAAAGCCGCCTGATGGCCGAACGCACACCTTCGTCGCCGCCTTCTCAGGTGCCGCAAAAGCCGGCCGCCAACCGCCTGTTGTCCAATGCGGCACTGGTCGGCGCGGCCACCATGACCAGCCGCATCACCGGCTTCGTCCGCGATATTTTTATTGCCGCGTTTTTGGGCGCCGGTCCGTTGGCCGAAATTTTCGTCATTGCCTTTCGGCTGCCCAATTTGTTTCGCCGGCTATTTGCCGAGGGGGCGTTTAATGCCGCCTTTGTGCCGCTATTTTCTGAGCGGCTGACCCAAGACGGCCGGCCCGCCGCCTTGGGGTTCGCCGGACAGGTTTTCTCGGTCTTGCTGGCCGCTTTATGTTTGTTCACGCTTTTGGCGCAATTATTCATGCCCAGCCTGGTGTTGGCGTTGGCGCAAGGCTTTGCCGGGGATGCGGAAAAATTCGCCGCCGCCGTGCATTATGCCCGCATCAGTTTTCCTTATCTTTTGTGCATGTCGCTCTTATCGCTGTTTGCCGCCATGCTGAATGCGGTCGGGCGGTTTTTCGCCGCCGCTTTTGCACCGGTGCTGCTCAATCTGGTTCTGATCGCCGCTTTGGGGCTGGCTTGGCTGCAGGCAAGTGACGGCACCTCTGGCGCATCTGTCGCCTTGGATTATTTGATTTGGGGCGTGGCGGTCGCCGGATTGGTGCAATTGGCCTTTGTTTTTGCTGCCGCTTGGCGGGCCGGATTGTGCTTGCCGCTTGGCGCGCCGCGCCTGAGCAAAGATGTCCGCCATGTTTGGGGGCTGGCCGTACCGGGCATTTTGGCGGCCGGTATCGGGCAGATTAATTTGCTGGTCGGCACCTCGATTGCCACCGGCCAAGCCGGTGCGGCGGCTTGGCTGTATTATGCCGACCGTCTGTATCAATTGCCGATGGGGGTTATCGGCGTTGCTTTGTCTGTGGCCCTATTGCCCGCTTTGGCCAAGCATTTGGCGGCCGGTCAAATAGCGGCGGCGCGGGACAGCCAAAATATGGCGGTGTTGGCGGCCGGCCTGTTGACCCTGCCGGCCGCGGCCGGTCTGTTTGCGCTGGCCGAACCGATTGTCACGCTGTTGTTTGAGCGCGGGGCGTTTGGCGCGGCTGACAGCGCCAGCACCGCTTTGCTGGTGCAAATCTTTTGTTTCGGGCTACCGGCATTTGTCTTTGTTAAAGCGCTGCAGCCCTCATTTTTTGCCCGCCAAGACACCAAAACCCCGCTAATTGATGGGGCCATTGGTGTGGCCGTCAATATCACCCTGTCGCTCAGCCTGTTTCCAAGTTACGGCGCGCCGGCCATTGCGCTGGCCACCGGGGTGGCCGGTTATGTGACGTTGGTTTTAATGCTCATCCGCTTGGCGCGGCGCGGTATTTGGCGTGCTGATACAAGGGTGGTGGCACGGCTGTTCGGCCAATTGGCGGCGGCCTGCGGCATGGCTTTTGTTTTGATGCACTTAGCCCAAGCTTTTCCGCCGCCCATCGGTTTGGCCGCTTTGGCGCTGTGGTGCGGCGGCTTTATCGGCTTGGGGGCGATTTTGTTTTTTGTGCTGGCGCGGCTGTTTGGCGCGCTGCGGGCCGGTGATCTTGGTCGCTTGCGCGGGCGCGGCTGATGGGCGATAAGGAGCCAGATTTGAGGAGACCATTATGACGCCACGCGTTTTATCCGGCGTGCAGCCGACCGGCAATTTGCATCTCGGCAATTATCTCGGCGCCATTCGTAATTTCGTGGCGCTGCAGGACAGCCATCAATGTCTGTATTGCGTGGTTGATTTGCACGCCATCACCGTGTTTCAAGACCCGGCCGAGCTGGCCGCCAATACACGCGAAGTGGCGGCCGCTTTCATTGCCGCCGGGGTTGACCCGAAAGCGCATATTGTTTTCAACCAGGCGCAAGTGGCGCAACATGCCGAATTGGCTTGGGTGTTGAATTGCGTGTCGCGCATGGGCTGGCTCAACCGGATGACACAATTTAAGGAAAAGGCCGGTAAAGATCGCGAAAAAGCCTCGGTCGGTCTGTATGTCTATCCCAATCTGATGGCGGCCGATATTTTGCTGTATAAGGCGACGCATGTGCCGGTTGGTGAAGACCAGAAGCAACATCTCGAATTGGCTCGCGATATTGCGCAAAAATTCAATAATGATTTCAACGCGGAAGGGTTTTTTCCGCTGCCTGAGCCATTGATTCAAGGCCCGGCGACACGGGTGATGAGCCTGCGCGACGGGACGAAGAAAATGTCCAAATCCGACCCGTCTGACCTGTCGCGCATCACCATGCTCGACAGCGCCGATGAGATTGCCAAGAAAATCCGCAAGGCGAAAACCGACCCTGACGCGCTGCCCGGCAGCGAAGACGGCCTTGAGGGCCGTCCGGAAGCGGCCAATTTGCTGGGCATTTATGCCGCCTTGGCTGAGATCAGCCTGGCCGATGCGGTCGGCCAATTTGCCGGTATGCAATTTTCCGCCTTGAAGCAGCAATTGAGCGATCTGGCGATTGCCAAAATCAGCCCGATTACCTCAGAAATGCAGCGTCTGACGGCCGATCCGGCCGAGTTGGACGCGATTTTGTCTGACGGGGCAGAGCGCGCCGCTGCCATTGCCGAACCGGTGATGGCCGATGTCCGCCGTCTGGTTGGCTTTCTCGGTGGTTGATAGGCTGGCAGCCCAAATTTGCGCTTGAGGGCGTTGGTAAAAACAGGCAGCATCACGGCATGGATATCAATCAGCATTTGCAACGCAAATTTCTCGTTGTGGTCGACGGCTCGCCGGAAGGTCACGCCGCTCTGCGTTTCGCCGCGCGCCGCGCCCATGGCACGGGCGGCAAGGTGGCCCTGCTTTTGGTCGTTGAACCGGAAAGCCATGAACATTGGCTGGGCGTCGGCTCGCTGATGAAAGAAGAGGCGCAAGAAGAAGCGGAAGCGATTTTGACCGAATGTAGCGGGCTGGTGGAAATGCTCGGTGGGGAAAAACCGAAAAGCCATATTCGCCACGGCCATATGGCGGAAGAAATCGGCCGCCTGATTGACGAAGATAAAACCATTTCAACCTTGGTGCTGGCCGCTGCCGTCGGTAGCAATGGGCCGGGGCCGTTGGTCTCAGCCATTGGCTCGGGCAAGTCGGGGTTTCATATTCCGGTGACCATTGTGCCGGGCGATTTGTCGGATGATGAAATTGATGCGCTGACCTGATGGGCGTCAGCATCGCCGCTCTGGTCGTTTGCGTTTACAGTGCTTATATAAACAGCAAGGGGCCATGCGCCATAAAAGCTTAACAAAGCAGCTTAAAGGAGCTTGCAGATGTTTATTCAAACCGAAGACACGCCCATTCCGGCGACGCTGAAATTTTTGCGCGGCCGTGAGGTGATGGGCGCCCAGCCACCGGCTGATTTTCCCAATGCCGAAGCGGCCGCCGCCTCGCCTCTGGCGACCGCCTTGTTTACCGTTGACGGCGTGGTATCGGTGTTTTTCGGGGCTGATTTTATCGCCATTTCCAAAGGCCCGGCTTTTGAATGGCAGCACATCAAACCGGCTTTATTGCAAGCCACTATGGAACATTTCGTTGCCGATTTGCCGATATTGTCGGGCCAGGCCGAGGCTACGCCGGTTGCCGAAGAGGACAGCGAGACGGTCGCCATCATCAAACAAATTCTCGATACGCGGGTGCGCCCGGCCGTGGCGCAAGATGGCGGCGATATTGTTTTTCATGGTTTTGAAGACGGTATTGTTTCGCTGCATATGCGCGGCG
>JBMHCM010000042.1:0-3733 GCA_049889915.1 Parvibaculales bacterium | reverse complement strand
AATCGAGGAACATGCCGGTCGGTACACTGCCGACCACATCAGAGCTTGCCGTACGGGCACTGCCGCCACCGGCAACGCCCTCGCGCAATTCTTTTGCGCCGGTCAGATAGAAATTGCGCCACGGCCCACTTTCGGCCTGATAGCCCATTTGCTCATAGGCATCAGCCAGCAGCGCGCGCGCCTCTTTTTTCTTCGGATAAGCGAAGATGAAGTGATTGAGCAGCTCCGCCGCCCAACGATAATCGCCCTTTTGCATGGCATGCTTGGCATGGCGCATCAGCCCATCCGGCCCACCGGCCAGGTTCATATATTTGCGGGCGCGGGTCTCCGGGTCTTGCGGATTAAGATTGGCCGGCACGCCGTCAAAATAACCGAGATAAAAATTATACACGGCGCGCACATTATGGCTCACCGTGCCGTAATAATCGCGATTGTAAAACTCTTGCGCCAATGAGGGCGGCAGGTCGAGCATGTTGGAAATCTCGGTTGCCGTATAGCCTTGGTTCATCAGCCGCACGGTTTGGTCGTGCATGAAGCGATACATGTCGCGCTGCTTGGCGATATAGTCATAACCGGCATCACGGCCCCAACGCGGCCAATGGTGCGAACCGAAAACCACATCCATGCGGCCGCCGAACAGCTCAAGCATATCGGTCAGGTGACGCGACCAAATCAGCGCATCGCGGGTTTTGGCGCCGCGCGGCGTATACAGATTATGCATCACCGCATTGACTTCCTCGGCCACGCAAAGCGCGTTCCATTTCGGCAGGTAGAAAACAAACTCGGCCGGTGCTTCAGCGCCCGGTGTCAGTTGAAACTCAATTTCCACGCCGTCCAAAACCAGTTTCTGGCCGGTCTCGGTAATGTCATCGGTCGGCTTCAGCAGCGTGATGGAACCAAAGGCAACACCCTTGCCGAGGCCACTGTCAATCGAGCCTTGCGGGGTGCGCGGAATGAGATTGCCGAACATGTAACCGGCGCGCCGCCCCATTGCATTACCGGCAATAACGTTTTCGCTGGATACTTCTTTGACGAAATGCTCCGGCGCGACAAAACGAATGCGACCGGAATTCAAATCATCTTCATTGGCCAGCGCGCGAATGCCGGCGAAATGGTCAGCATGACTGTGAGTGGCGAGAATGGCCTTGACCGGCAATTCACCGAAATGGCTATCGACCAATTCTTTGGCCGCTTTCATGGTCTCAGTCGCGGTCAGCGGGTCAACGACAATCCAGCCGGTATCGCCGCGAATGAAGGTCACATTGGCAAGGTCATAGCCGCGCACTTGGTAAATGCCTTCTTCAACCTCAAACAGGCCGTATAGGGCATTTAGCTGCGCTTGCCGCCACAGGCTGGGGTTCACCGTATGCGGGCGCTCACCATCCAGATAGTCGAGGCCGGTCATATCCCAGACCACGCGACCTTCGGCATTTTTAATGACCACTTGATCCGGGCGCTTCAGCAGGCCGCGACTGGCCAATTCGAAATCTTTGGTGTTTTCAAACGGCAGCCGCTCAATGACTTTTTGATGCGCCGCTTTGGTCGCCTCGCTGGCCGGCTTCGGCTTAAAATCATGCGCTTGCGCGCCCCCTACCAGACCGGCAAGTGCCAGACCGAGAACCAATTGTTTCATGTTTTTCTCCCTCATACTTATTGTCCGGCCGTCCAATGGCCGCGTAATTCTTTCTTCAGCGCGCTGACATAGTGATTGAAGTCAATCTGAATCGTATGCCGTTCGCTATCGTAATAATGACCGAGATACAGTTTTTCATCGGCGACAATTTGCGCCTGCATGGCGGCATCATCGGGCATGTGATGATTACCGGCCAGCACATTGGCGATGAATTTCGACTGCTGTTCGGCCAAATTAACCAATGTCGGCAAGGGTTGCGCCAGCCCGACAAAAAACAAATTGCGCCAGCCCGGCTTCACCATGCGGCGATAAAGCGGAAATTTATTATTCACCACGGCCAGCGTGTTCTGCTTCAAAAACGGAAATGAAATACGATAGCCGGTGGCCCAAATAATCACATCGATTTTCTCGCGACTGCCATCGGCAAATTGCACGCCGTCACCGTCCAATTTGTCCAGCCCCGGCTTGACGGTAATATCGCCACAGCCAAGCCGCGTCAGAAACTCGCCGGAAACCGACGGATGCGCCGTCAGCACCTCATGGTCAGGCTTGGGCAGGCCGTAATCTTCCATTTTACCAATCGCTTTTTTAATAACGATTTGACCGAGCTTGCGCCCCAAAGCTTGCGGCATCCAAGCGGGCATGACCGATTTATCGGCCGGGGCGCCATTGAGATATTTCGGCAGCACCCAAACACCGCGCCGCGCCGAGATAAAACACTTACCGGCGATCGGCCGCTGCGACACCTCAGAGGCAATATCCATCGCGCTATTGCCGACCCCGACCACCAGCACATTTTTGCCGCGCAAATCATGCGGCTCAAATGGCGAGTCATAATCATGGCTGTGCATTTGAATGCCGTCAAAGCGGTCGCCATATTCGTTCGGAATTTTGGCATCCCAATGATGGCCGTTGGCGACAATCAGCGCGCCATATTGTCGTGTCTCGCCGGTCGATAACGTGACGTGCCACAGCCCCGCATCATCGCGATAGGCATCCTCCACCGCCGTGTTGAAGGTAATGTTATCGCGCAGACCGAAATGGTCGACGTAATCGTTGAAATATTGAAACAGCTGGCTGTGATGCGGAAAATCCGGCCAGTCATCGGGCACCGGATAATCTTCAAACGCCAAGCGATATTTCGACGTATCAATATGCAGGCTCTGATAGCAGGCCGATTTGCCATTGGGGTTTTTGTGATACCAATTGCCGCCAATATTGTCCGACATTTCAAACTGGTCATAAGCCAGCCCGAAATCCTTCAGCCGTTTGGCGGTGGTAAAGCCGGAACAACCGGCGCCAATAATGCACGCTTTCAAGCCGCCCGTCAGCGCATCTTGCATGATAAATCCTCCCAGATGGAGACATCATACACAATGCCTGCAGCTAGGCTAGAGGGGGAAACCGATGCTCAATGTCGCTGTCGAGCCACAATGCATATTTCTGCATGATGCGGGTAAAACCCGGCCAATCGAGAAACCGCGCCACATAGGCCTGCACTTTCGGCAATGCCATATCCGCATCGAACCAGCCCATATCGGCGATGCGAAACTGACGGATAAAAGGCAGGATGGCGATATCGGTATAGCCCGGCGCACCACCGGCCAACCACGCATCATTCAGTCGCTCTTCCAGTCCCTGCAAAATGGCATTACAGGCCGCGCGGTGATGCAGCGCATCGGCGCCTTCATAGCGGGTGGCGTATTTATAGCGGTCAAGATGATGTTTGAAATCGCCGTCAAAAGCATCAATCAGCGCCACATCCCTATGCGCCAATAAATTAATCGGGTCGGCCTGCGCCAATGCCCAATCCATCACATCGCGGCTTTCGTCAATTACCGTGCCGTCGACCAAATGCAGCACCGGCACTGTTCCTTTGGGGGATAGCTCAAGCATATGGGCGGGCTTATCGCGTAAGATAATCTCGCGCAGGCGCACCTCTTGCTCAGCCGCAGCCAGCGCCATGCGGGCGCGCATCGCATAGGGGCAACGGCGAAAGCTATAAAGCAGCGGCGTCATCGGCTTTCGCCAATATGTTTTTCACCGCGTTTGGCAGCCAGACGCATTTGCTTTTGCCGCTCACGAAAGCGGGCGCGGTCA
>JBMHCM010000041.1:0-4171 GCA_049889915.1 Parvibaculales bacterium | reverse complement strand
GCCGGCTTTAATTGAAAAAATCAAATCACGGGCTAAAGGGGAGTACGACAGTATTGTTGGGCTGTCCGGGGGTGTCGACAGTTCTTATGTTGCCTATCAAGCGGTCAAATTAGGATTGCGTCCTTTGGCAGTTCACTTTGACAATGGCTGGAATTCCGAATTAGCCGTTAAAAACATTGAAAATATTGTCAAGAAGCTTGATTTGGATTTAATGACTTTTGTTATTGATTGGCCGGAATTTAGAGATATTCAGCGGTCTTTTTTCAAAGCAAATGTGATTGATATCGAAATGGTGACCGACCATGCAATTTTCGCCGCTATGTATCAAATCGCCAACCAGCATGGCATTCGCTATATTTTATCAGGGACGAATGCAGCGACTGAGTCGATAATGCCATCACATTGGCAGCACTTTAAATTTGATTTGTTGAACCTGAAGTCTATTCATAAGATATTCGGTACACGCCCCATCAGAAAATTTCCAACACTGAGCGTTTGGCAAATGGCTTGGAACCACTATATCCGAGGTGCCAAAAGCGTCAGTCTATTGAATTATTTTCCTTACAAAAAAAATGAAACTATGGAGATTTTGCAAACTGAACTCGGTTGGCAGTATTATGGCGGCAAGCATCACGAGTCAGTTTTTACCAAATTTTATCAGGCTCATATTCTCCCTGAAAAGTTTGGTGTCGATAAACGTCGGATACACCTCTCTGACTTAATTATGAATGGTGAAATATCCCGCGAAGCTGCTTTGGAGGAAATCGACCAGTCAGCTTATGACGCAATCGAGCTCTCAAACGAGCGTAATTATGTTTGTAAAAAATTGGGCTTTTCAGATGAGGAATTTGCCTCTTACCTGCAAGAAGGGGCGATAAGCCATTTTAACTTCCCGTCTTATGCAGGCTTGGCCAAGAAATTAGTCGCAATTCATAAGTCGTTTCAAAATGGGTAGGTAGGATAACGTTGCGCCTTTCATATGATAATATTACAGGTGTGAAGCATGCGCGGTAAACGTATTGTCGCCTTTTTTCAACATTTGCCGCCCTATTCAGGTGCTGCCGCTTTGCGTGGTCATTCGATACTAAAGTCTCTCTCGACCCGAGAAACTTTCGCCCACATTACTGCCTATTGTTCAAATTCTAATCCATCACAAATTAATGGTGTAGATGTGCATGCTTTGGGTGGCATTGAGGTGGAAAATTCACTGCCACTTCGTCATCGCCTGTGGCGAGAACTATTAATGGGGCTGGCCGCTGGCTGGCGCATGTTCATGGTGCAGAAACGCCCGCATTTGGCCATCATATCATCGCCTGGATATATTGCGGCTATTGTACTTGTATTTTTTGCTCGCTTACGCCGTGTGCCTTATGTGCTGGAAATGCGAGATATATATCCGCAAGTTTATGCGGGGGCTTTATTGATGAGGAGCGTTTCACCTGGCTATCGGCTATTATTAGCAGTCTCGCGCAAGATGTACGCGAATGCGCAACTGGTTATTTGTGCCACTAAGGGGCTAGAGAATGCTGTTTTGGCCGATTGCCCCAAAGCCAATGTTCAGACTGTTTATAATGGCTTCCCAAATTCCTTTATGAACCGTAGGGGTACGAAACATGAACGCTTCACAGTTTGCTTCCATGGTGTTTTAGGGTTTTTTCAAGATATCGATATGTTGCTCACGGTAGTTGAAAAGTTGCAACAGCATGATATCGATTGCGTGGTTGTTGGATATGGAAGAAAAGAGTCTCAAATTACCGCCAGCCAATTGAAAAATCTGAGGTTCCTTGGGAGATTGCCCTTTGATAAGACAATTGACGAAATTGAAAAATGTCACGTGGGATTATGCTTAAGGGTTCAAAGTCAAATTTCAGAGGATGCCTTTCCCGTGAAGGTCTGGGAATACCTTGGGCTCGGCATTCCAAGTATAGTGTCGCCGGCTTGCGAAGCGGGCGATTTTGTTGGAAGAAACAATTGCGGCTTTGAAGTGGCAGGGGGCGATATAGATGGAGTCCTGGATGCAATCTTGTTGCTGCGTGAGCATCAAACAGAATTAAATCGTTTCTCTGAAGCCTGTCGATTGGTATCATCAGAATATACCAGAGAAAGTGCCGGGCGAAAGATTGGTGGACTCATTTATGAGCTTTCTGGAACGGCAGAGGATAAAAATAATTAGTTTGTTTTCTTCTTATCTCGTTTTGCTTCGCCTCACTTTTTAAACGGCAATCACAGAGCCCAAAAGGTTATCAAAGGTGAATAAAGCAAAAATTATCACTATCGTCGGCACCGGCTATGTCGGTATGTCCATGGCGGTTTTGCTGGCGCAGCACAATAAGGTGACAGCGCTGGATATTGACGCGCAGCGGGTCGCCCAAATCAATGCCAAAAGGTCAACCGTTGTCGATACTGAAATCGAGGCCTATCTGGCCGAGCGGCCGTTGAACCTAACGGCGACATTGGATAAGACCGAAGGCTATAAAGACGCCGCCTTTGTGGTGATTGCGACGCCGACCGATTACGACCCGGAAACCAATTACTTCAATACCAGCTCGGTCGAAAGCGTCATTGCCGATGCGCTGCAGCACAATCAGACGGCGATGATTGTCATTAAATCAACCGTACCGGTCGGCTTTACCCGGTCGATGAAAGACAAGTTCCAAACCGAGCGGATTATCTTTTCGCCGGAGTTTTTGCGCGAGGGGAAAGCGCTGCACGATAATTTATATCCGTCGCGCATTATTATAGGTAGTGATTTGCCGGAAGCGCAGCAATTTGCCTCTTTGCTCAAACAGGCATGCGAAAAACCGGATGTTGAGACGCTGTTCATGCGCGCCACTGAGGCTGAGGCTGTTAAGCTGTTCGCCAATACCTATCTCGCCATGCGCGTGTCGTTTTTCAATGAATTGGACAGCTATGCGCTGGCGCTGGATTTGGATGCACAATCGATTATTGAGGGCGTTTCGCGCGACCCGCGCATTGGCGATTTCTACAATAATCCGAGCTTTGGCTATGGCGGCTATTGTTTGCCGAAAGATACTAAGCAGCTTTTGGCCAATTATGAAAAAGTGCCGCAAAATCTCATTCAGGCGATTGTCACCTCCAACACCACGCGGAAAGACTTTATCGCCGACCAAATTATTGCGCAACAACCCAAGCGTGTCGGCATTTACCGTTTGGCCATGAAGGCCGGCTCGGACAATTTCCGTGCCTCAGCCGTGCAAGGGGTGATGAAGCGCATCAAGGCTAAGGGTATTGAGGTGGTGGTCTACGAGCCGCTTCTGGAAGAAGATTTGTTTTTCAATTCTGAAGTGGTGAACGATCTCGCGCATTTCCTTGAAGAATGCGACGTCATTATTGCCAATCGCATGGTCGATGAGCTAAGCGTGGTGCAAGAGAAAGTGTTTACGAGGGATCTCTTCGGCAATGACTAACATCATTCCTATCATCCTGTCCGGTGGCGCCGGCGCCCGGCTATGGCCGGCATCTCGGCGCATGCATCCAAAGCCGTTTATGTCGGTGGCCGGAAAGCCGCTTTTGGCGCACGCCTTGTCGCGCGCCGGTTTGGTGGCTGATGAGGCGTTGATTGTAACCAATAAGGACCATTATTTCCTGAGCGAGAATTTGGTTGCCGAAGCACAGGAAGCGCCGCGCGTTTCATATTTGTTGGAACCGAAAGGCCGCAATACGGCGCCGGCCATTGCTTTGGCGGTGCGGCATGTGCAGCTGCACCATGGCGATGATGCAGTGTGTTTGGTGCTGGCTGCCGACCATCTAATTTCTGACGATGCGGCGTTTCAAAAAGCGGTGACGCAGGCCGCGCAGGCCGCGGCCGAGGGTAATTTGGTCGTGTTTGGCATTCGCCCGACGGTACCGGAAACCGGCTATGGCTATTTGGAAGTGGCGGCGCCGAGCGACCAACCGCAGGCGCTACAAAGCTTCGTCGAAAAGCCCGACCGGCCGACCGCTGAGCAATACCTTGCTGAAGGACGCTATTATTGGAATAGCGGCATGTTTTGCTTTACCGCCGGTGTGATGGCTGCAAATTTGGCCAGCCATGCCGGTGATGTTTGGGCCGCCTCAGAAATTGCGTTTGCTGCCCGCACTGCGGATGCCGCGGCGACCCATTTTGAAGAAGCCAGCTTTATGGCTCAGCCGGATATTTCCATTGACTATG
>JBMHCM010000040.1:0-2856 GCA_049889915.1 Parvibaculales bacterium | reverse complement strand
AAAATGTCCAAGTCTTTAGGCAATATCAAGACCATGGATGAGCTGCTGGAAGATGCACCCGGTGAGGCCATTCGCTTGGCGCTGTTGCAAGGCCATTATCGCCAGCGGCTCGATTTTTCCGATGATTTGCTGGCGCAATCGGTGAAAAATCTCGACCGGCTGTATGGCGCGCTGCGCGATGCCGCCGATATTGAGGCGGCTGACATGCCGGTGCCGGAAGCCTTTATGACGGCATTGTGCGATGATTTGAATACGCCGAAAGCGCTGGCGGAACTGTTTGCCTTGGGCAAAGCCGCCAATACAGCTGAAGGCAAGGGCGCTTTGCTGGCGGCCGGTCGCTTGCTTGGCCTGTTGCAGCAAGCCCCGCAAGACTGGTTCGCCGCCAAGACCGCCAATGTCGAGATAGACGAGGCGGCTGTTGAGGCTCTGATTGCCGAACGTGCCACCGCCCGCGCCAGTAAAGACTATGCTGCCGCCGATGCGGCGCGCGATAAACTGACCGCCATGGGTGTCACTATTGAAGACACGGCGGATGGGACAATCTGGAAGCTGGTCTAACCGCGTCGCACCGCTTATCTTACGCCCATGATGAACGAGCTCTACAATCAGCGCATCCTGAAGCTGGCCGGCAATATTCCGCATATCGGTGCGCTGGATGTGCCGCAAGCAAAAGCCGATGCCGTGTCGCGGCTGTGCGGCTCGAAAGTGCATGTCGAATTGAGCCTCGCGGAGGACGGCACAATCGGGGCGTTTGCTCATCAGTTGGAAGCCTGCGCGCTGGGGCAAGCCTCAAGCTCGGTCATGGCGCGCGAGATTATCGGCTCGACGCCGGATGAGTTGCGCCAAGTCGGTGCTGAAATGCGCGCCATGCTGAAAGAAAACGGCGCCCCACCGACCGGCCGTTGGGCCGATTTGGAAGTGCTGGAACCGGTCCGCGATTTCAAAAACCGCCACGCCTCAACGCTGCTCACTTTCGACGCGGTGGAGGATTGCCTCAACCAGCTTGGGGTCTAGACGGATTATTTGCGCTTTGGCAAATATTGCCATATATTGTCACCCATGAGAAAGGGGTGACCAAAATGGCAACAATGAATATTTCCCTGACAGACAATCTGAAAGCCTATGTGGAAGAGCGCGCCAATAGCGGGCTTTATGCAGGCGCGAGCGATTATGTGCGCGACCTCATTCGCCAAGACCGCGAGCGGCAAGAGAAACTGGCGCGCATGCAAGAATTGGTGACCGAAGGCATAGAAAGCGGTATTAGTGAAAAAACCGTCGAAGAAGTGTTCGAAGAAGCACGACAACGGCACTTGAATAAGAAGAAAAACAATGGCCGTAAAACTGGAGCTGACCAAAGCAGCCGAAGCTGACCTTGTAAAAATATATCTCTTCGGATTGGAGAGATATGGACTGCAACAAGCGGATGCATACGCGGCAAATTTAAGGCAGCGATTGGCCAATATTTGTGCGTTCCCGCTCAGTTATCCTGAAGACCCTGACTTGAAGCCGATATTGCGTGTCTCTGTTTTACTCGGACATATCATCCTGTATCGCTATGAGGAAACCCACATCACAGTGCTGCGCATTCGCCATCATTCGGAAGATTGGCGATAAAGGGTCTAAAGCCCCAGCACCGTCACTTTTACTTTTTGGGTTTTGCCGACTTCAATGCCTTCAGCGTCGCGCACGGCTTTTTTTATCGGCAGTAAATAGGCTTGGCGTTCCTTTGACGGAAACATGGAGGTCTGCCATTGGCTGCCACCGATTTGCGCATCTACGTTCAGTGATTTAAAGCCGCGCTGCACATGCGCCGTGAAGAAGCGTGCGTGATCGCTCATCTCCTTCGGCAGGGTAATGAACCACCAATCGGTTTTCTTGCCCGACCAGAGCCACACATCCCCTTCAAATTTATATTCAAGCGTGTCCATCTTTCTTAATCAGCAGCTTAACCGCTAACGGCACATAAGTGACCAGAAAAATGCCGGCGAATATTTTCCAATCCGGCGTCAGCAGGGGCGGCCATAATTTTGCGACCATCAGCGTGAAGGCGATGATACAAATTTTCAGCAGGCCGAAATCAAGCCATTGCAGCCGAGTCAGGCGCTTATTGATCCAATCAGACAGGGGCATCGGTCTCTCCTTTCTTTTTTTTGACCGGCCTTTACTATAAGCGCCATGCTACGCCGTGTCGTTACTTTCATCGTTCTTTTGCCGGTTTACCTTTACCGCTATGGCGTTTCGCCGCTTTTGGGGCCACGCTGTCGGTTTCAGCCGACCTGTTCGGAATATGCGGTGGAAGCGGTGCGGGCGCACGGGCCTTGGGCCGGCTTATGGCTCAGCCTTAAGCGTTTGTCGCATTGCCACCCGATTGAGAAATTGGGGGCAGGCCACGGTTTTGACCCGGTACCTGTTGAGATTTCCCGCAGCCCTTGGTATGCACCTTGGAGAGTTAAATCAGCCGATATGGAATTGACCAAAAAATGATTACGCTGACCCTGCCTGATGGCGCGACCCGCCAATTTGATGCGCCGATTGACGGCTTGAGCTTTGCCGCGTCGATTTCCAAATCGCTGGCTAAAAAAGCACTGGCTTGGAAAGTCAATGGCGAGGTGATTGATTTGGCCCGCACGGTAGAGGCCGATGCCGAGGTGGCGGTAATTACCGCCGCCGATGATGATGGCGTGGAGCTGATGCGCCATGATTGCGCGCATGTTTTGGCCGAAGCGGTGCAGGAGCTGTTTCCCGGTACGCAAGTGACCATTGGTCCGGTTATTGAGAACGGTTTTTATTATGACTTCGCCCGCGAAGAGCCGTTCAGCCTCGACGATTTGGAAGCGATTGAAAAGCGCATGAAGG
>JBMHCM010000039.1:0-7675 GCA_049889915.1 Parvibaculales bacterium | reverse complement strand
GGCACTGGGAGGCCGGCGCGACCGACCTGACCATTGCGCCAAGCGACCGGCAAATTATGGATGACACGCTGCAAGCGCTTTATGCCGATATTCAAGCCATGGCCGAATTGGCACCCATGTGGCGCAGTCTGCGCAGCGATTTTATTGCCGGGGTTCGGCCATGATTAGGGTGCTGTTGATTTTTGCCGCCTTTATCGGTCTGGCCGGTCTGGCTGGGGCGATTGCCAATTTGCCGGGCCAGGCCAGCTTTGCGCTTGGCGACCGCATTATAGAGATTGATACGGCCTTGCTGGTCGGGCTGTTTTTTCTCGCCTCACTGGCGCTTTTTATGCTGGCCGCTTTGGGGCAATTTATCTGGCACATGCCGGCCCAATTTGCGGCTAAAAAACAAGCCCGTTTGCGCGATGAGGGAGAAATCGCCATGGCCGCGGCGCTGATGGCGCTGGCCCGCGGTGATGCAACCGCCGCCGATAAGGCGACCCAACAGGCGCGCGAAAAACTGCCGCAACAGGCTTTGCCTAGGCTGATGTCGGCCCAGGCCGCTTTATTGCAGGGCTGCCCCGATGATGCGGCGGCCGATTATCACGCCATGTTGGCGGCCGGCACCAGCCTGGCGCAAAAAACCTTGGGCCTTGAGGGGCTTTATTATATGGCGGTCGCCAATCATGACACGCAAGCGGCCGGAACCTACGCGCTGCAAGTGCTGGAATTGGCACCGAAAACCCTGTGGGCGCTGGACGGCATGATGACGCTGGCCGTGCATATTGCCGATTGGCAAGCGGCCGAGGATTGGTTGCGTCGCTGGTCGCGGGCCGGGGTGAAAAGACAATTGGTCAAGCGCCGCCGTGCGGTTTTGCTGCTGGCCGAAGCACAGCATATTTTGGCCGCCGATGACCCGTCTGAGCGCGCCATGGCGCAGAAAAAAGCCGCGCAAGCCGCCGCGTTGGATAAAGACTTTATCGCAGCCACCGCCTTGGCCGCCGAATTGACCGCCGCCAGTGGCCAGCTGCCGAAAGCCCGCAAGCAATTAAAGCAAGCCTTTGCCCGCACCCCGCATGCCGCACTGGCCGAGGCCTGGCTGCGCTGCCATGCCGGTCAATCATTGGCCGGAAAGCAACGCGCCGTCAGCGGTTTTATCGGCCCGCATAAAGAGCACGAAGAAGCGCTTATCCTGCGCGCCCGCATCGCGCTGGATGGCGAACGCTGGCGCTTGGCGAAATCGCTTTTGCTGCCGTTGGCGGAAGCTGAAACGGCCAGTCGTGATTTGTGCAGCCTGATGGCGGCGGCCGAAACCGGCCTGAAAGAACCGGCGGAAGCACAATATTGGCACGACCGGGCGCGCCGCGCGCCGGGCGCTGCCGGCTGGATGGCCAATGGCGTGCGGTTAGACGGCTGGCAGGCCATTTGTCCGGTTACCGGCCGGTTGGACGCGGTGGCCTGGCAGAGTCCGCAAGCGACCCTGCCGGCCCTGCTGGCCGTTAGCGGCAGCGCGTCTTCTGCGTCATCTTCTGGGCCGCCTTCTGCAACTGCGCGACTGGCCTGACGCGCCGGTCCCAAAAGTTGAAATTTGCAAAAAGAAAAGCTGGTGCCGCTTGCGTGATTTGAACACGCGACCCCATCATTACGAATGATGTGCTCTACCAACTGAGCTAAAGCGGCTTGCAACCAGCCCTGTTTTCCTAGCCAAAAGGCGAAATCTTGTCCAGCCCAAAGCGCTCTTTGGGCGGCCCGAAAGGGCTGTGGCATTTTTGCATCAGTGTTGTCAGCGAAAGACAATTTTAACTTTTTTGTAAAATATTTGTTGACGATTACAAAATTTGCAATGCAAGCTTAAAACGTGAAAGAGCCGATATGGGGAGTTGCGTATGGGAGTACGCGCATTTCGGCTTTGCGAGTGGGAGCGTTTTGAGGAGGGCTCTATGTATAAAAGTAAATTGCGTTTGCTCAGTATGAGTGCGTTAGTGGGTGCGGGGCTTGTTGCCGCCGGCCCAGCCGCGGCGTACGAGTTACGTTTGGGCGGCGTCGATGTGTCGGTTGACACCACTGCATCAGTAGGGGTTTCGGTTCGCGTAGCTGATCGCGAGACTAAATTGCTGCCAGAGGTTAATGGTGGACCAGCAGACGATAAGAGAAACGTGTTCTTGTCGACGACGAATATGGGTACCCAGGCCAACACTAATGCGGCCTGTTCTCTAAACGGCGTGCTCTGCATGGCTGAAACAGCGACTGTCGCCAATTCAAATTTTGACTCGAGCATTAATGCTGATGACGCTCGACTGAATTTCGATAATGGGGACTTGACTGGTGGTATTTTTAAGGCCACCAGTGACATTGAGGCTGACATTGGGTCAGTCAGAGCCTTTGCTCGTGTGCGCGCGTTTTATGATGCCGTGCTCGACAGTGACAGTTCATTCGAAAGGACCGGCCTGCATGATAAGGCTGAGTCTGAGGCAGTTATGCACCTCGATCTTTTGGATGCCTATATTGACTACGACACAGAGATTGCCGGCTTACCCATGCTCATCCGTGCGGGCAAGCAAGTAATTAACTGGGGTGAATCAACATTCGTCCTCGGTGGCAACTCTGTTTTTAGCCCGATTGATGTAGCGGCAATTCGCCGTCCAGGTGCCGAAATTAAAGAAGCTTTGCTTCCTGTAGAGGCCCTATATACATCTATCTCGGTTTCAGACAGTTTGACGGTCGAGGCCTATGTCGGTGGTCACGATAAATTTATCATTGATCCGGGCGGAACCCCGTTTGCGAATTCAGATTCATTTAATATTGGTTCAGCCGGTAATGAAGAATACATCTTCATTGGCGGTGGCTACAGCTCGGGTGCCGGCCGTGTCAATTGTGACGCTTCGCGTGATGATTCCACGACAGGTGCAGCTGTGGGTGCTAGTAACGGTATTGGCGCCTTCGGTCGGGACATTTCAACATTCGCAGAAAATGCGAGCACCAACAAAACTGGTGCAGACTGTGACAACTCCGCTATTGATTTCCGGTACAAGCTTGGCACCGATAGCACAAAGCTAGGTGGAGGTGTCGCAGAGCAAGAGCGCATCGCCTATGGTGATCTATATGCAATTCCGCGGGCAGATGACATTGTTGACGATGCATTTGACGATGTTGGCCTCGCTCTGCGTTGGTATGCGGAGAACCTTGGTTCCACAGAGTTTGGCCTTTATTATCAGAAGGTCAACAGCCGCATTCCTTACTTCTCAGTGCGATCATTAGGTCCGCAACTGGGTTGGACCACAATGGGAACAACGACAGATGCGACCAACCGGATCACGTCTTCTATGGGGTGCATGTCCACAAATGGTGGCGCAGCATCAGCTGTTCCCGGGCAGCCTAACTATAGCGCGGCCTATACGAGCATGACTATCGATGACCCGTATGACATTATGGGGTCGAGCCTGGATACGACACTCTCTGGTTATGATTGGTCAGGTAATGCTACCATCACGGCGCTGAACGGTAGTACCGGCAATTATGGTTCTGGCTATAATTCTACGGCTAACACACTTGCCCGCGCCCAAGAGATGGTATGTAAAAGTTGGGCGACCGCGTTCGCTCAAGGTGATGGCACCTTCGCGAATAACGCTGCGTTGATGGAGACTGGTGCGATGGCACTGGCAATCGGTTTCCCAATGGAATTCTTGGCTGAATATCCTGAAGTCGAAACGGTTGGCGCAAGTTTTGCTACAACACTCCTCGGTTGGGGTGTGCAAGGTGAAATTGCGTATCGTGAAGAAATGCCCCTTCAAGTCGATACCGACTCTGTTGTTATCGCCGGGGTTGGCGGCGGTTGCGCATTCCTGAATTATGGCGCCGGTGGTGACGCGGTCATCAACGCCAATTTTGGTGTCGAAGCTCCGATCAGTACTTTCTTTACTAAGTTGTCAACTTTCAATGCCGAATATGGTACCGACTGCTCAGACGAGGAGACATTGCACTCAGGCTATGCCACCGAAGAAGTTTTCAATTGGGATATTGGCACGACAGCAACATACAGCCGGTCTAACCCGGTGGTGGCTGCTCTCGGTGCGGATCTTGCCATCTTGTTGACAGAGATCGCTGGTGTAGTAGCACCAGATTACGAAGACCATGGGTTCATTGGAGCGAAAGACAAACTTCGCGCAGCCAATGTATGCACCTCTGGTTCAGATCTCGGTCTGAAGGGTTTGTTTAATCTGGATACTCGTGAGTCTAGTGAGTGCCGGGCCACTTCTTCAGCATGGGGTTACGTATTGTTTGGTCAGTTGCAGTATAATAACGTTTTTGGCACCGCATGGGGCCTGAAACCGACGGTTGTTTACTCAGCAGGTGCAGAGGGCATGGCACTTCGTCCTGCCGCATCATGGGTAGAGGATCAAGGCCGCATGGGACTGTCTCTTACAGCAGACAAGGGCTCATCAGGCGTTTCTGCCACGCTGGCGTACACGGACTATTTCGGCGATGTAATTTACAACCGCGACATCGACCGTGACACGCTCTCTGTAAGTGTAGTTTACGGTTTCTAATCAGTGTCAATTCGGGGCGGGTGCCCAACGCTCGCCCCGGACAAATTACCCTTTTGGAAGGAATGAAAAATGAAAACCAAATTGTTAACCACAGCCCTGACACTGAGCGTTGCAGCCAGTGCGGCGATGGCCGAAGTTCCGGCCAGTCAGACGGCCCGTTTGGGTGTCGATCTGACGCCGATGGGCGCTGAAAAAGCCGGTTCAAAATCCGGCGTTGACAGCTGGTCAGGCAGCCGCCTTAACGGCGCTGCCCTGTTAGCCGGCTATGATGGCGGAGCCCTGCCGAACCCGTTTGCCGGTGACAAGCCGCTCTACACGGTCAATGCAGGCAATGCCGGTCAATATGACAGCCAGCTGACCGAAGGTCAGAAAGCGTTGTTGGCCACTTATCCGGACAGCTATAAGCTGAATGTGTACAAGTCCCGCCGGACCTGCACCTATCCGGATTTTGTCTATAAGGCAGCCAAGCGTAACACCGAAGTCGGTATGTTGACCGATGGCGGTAACGGTATCTCGGAAGCGATCATGGCATCGCCGTTCCCGATCCCAAATAATGCTTTGGAAATCGTCTGGAACCACACACTGCGTTATCGTGGTGAGCGTGTGGCCCGTGACTTTAACTACGCCGCTCCGACCGCTTCAGGCCAGTATTCACTGACCTATACGCGTGACGAGATTGTGTTCCCGTATTCAAGCGCTCAAAATGCCCGCGCTGAAGATCTGAACAATATTTCAATCTACTTCGTGGCATATACCTCAGCACCGGCCCGTCGTGCCGGTAATGTGGTGTTGGTGCACGAAACGCTGAACATGGCCAAAGAAGGCCGTAAGGCTTGGACATACAGCCCGGGTACACGTCGTGTACGTCGCGCGCCGAATATTGCCTATGACAACCCGATCACCAATGGTGACGGTCTGGGCACATCGGACCAGTATGACGGCTATAACGGCGCACCGGATCGCTATGACTGGACCGTTGTTGGTAAGCAGGAGCGTCTGGCACAGCAAAACAATTATGATGCTGTAGCCACCGGTACGCCGGCCACCTTGTTGACGCCGAAGCACCCGAACCAAGACGTCATGCGTTATGAAATGCGTCGTCAGTGGGTTGTCGAAGGCAATCTGAAAGGTTCAGCCCGTCACATTTATGCCAAGCGCGTTCTGCGTCTGGATGAAGACAGCTGGCAGATTTCCGGCGGTGAGATGTATGACGGTCGCGGTGAAATGTGGCGTATCCAAGAGATTGGTCAAGCTCCGGATTACCGTCCGGCCGCTCAGGTCTGCTGGACCACAGGTGGTGAGTTTGTAATGGACTTGCTGGCCGGTCGTTACCTCGGCCTGGCTATGAAAACCGGTCGTCCGGCCAATGTGGTCGAAGGGCTGGATCGCCTGACACCGAAATATTACACACCGGCTAACGTTCGTCGTCTCGGCCGTTAATCCAACTGTGTAAATCATGCGAAGGGCGGGTCTTTGACCCGCCCTTTTTGCTTGCCTCATCACCGGCCCTATGGCTCACTAACGTCAACGCGATATGGGAGATTGCAATGAAAAAATCCGTGTTCATGGCCGCGTTGGTGCTTGTGACGGCAACGATGCAAGCCAAAGTGCTGGCCAAAGTACCGCCTGAACAAGTGGCCCGCTTGGGTGATGATTTGACGCCTATGGGCTCTGAAAAGGCCGGCAATGAAGATGGCTCGGTTCCTGCTTGGACGGGCGGTTTGACCGCGCCGCCTGAGGGTATTGGCTATGAAAAAGGTAAACATTTGCCTGACCCGTTCGCGGCTGATGAAAAACTGTTCCGCATAGATGGCAACAATGCCGCGCAATATGATGACTTAATCACGCGCGGCCAAAAAGCCTTGATGGAACGCTATCCGAGCTATCATATGGATGTTTATCCGAGCCGCCGCTCCTGTGCTTTGCCTGAACATGTTTATAAGGCGGCCAAGAAGAACGCCACGATTGGCGAGTTGGTGGCTGACGGCAATGGTGTTGCTAAAGCAATTATGGCCTCGCCCTTCCCGATTCCCAATAATGGCTTGGAATTGGTGTGGAACCACACGCTGCGCTATCGCGGCTATAAATTACAGCGCCAGTTTACCGCCATTCCGGTCAACCAATCGGGCGACTATTACGAGATTACTGTGCATGATGACGCTATTTTGCGTTGGTCTGATCCGCAAATGGCAGCCGCTGAGGACCTTGATAATATTTCCATCCTTTACCTGCTGCAAACCAAAGCACCGGCGCGTAGTGCCGGCTATGTGGTATTGGTGCAAGAAAGCCTGAATATGGCCGTAGAAGCGCGCAAAGCGTGGACCTATAGCCCCGGCACCAGACGGGTGCGCCGCGCCCCGACCATTGCCTATGATAATCCGGGCACCAATAGTGACGGTATCACCACATCAGACAGTTTTGGCGGCTTTAACGGGGCGCCCGACCGGTTTAACTGGACGGTGCGCGGTCGTAGTGAGAAATTCATCGCCTACAATAATTATCGCCGCGTATTGCTGCCCTATGACCAGTTGATAACTAAGAACCACGTCAACCAAGATGTCATGCGCTATGAAAAGCACCGCGTTTGGGAAGTGGTCGGCGATTTGAAGCCGTCATTCCGGCATGTTTACTCAAAGCGGGTGTTCTACATCGACGAAGACACCAATGGCATTGTTGCCACCGAGATTTATGACGGGCGCGGCCAGCTGTGGCGGGTGCAGGAGCTTGGCGGTGGCGTGCAATATGAATTGCCGCTGTGCGGCGGTTCCGGCGATACGGTTTATGATTTGATGGTCGGCCGCTATTTGATGCTGGGCCTCATCAATGAAGAAAAACCGATTGATTTTGACGCCAGCCATTTGGATGCCAAGCGTTATACCCCGTCCAGCATTCGCCGTTTGGGGCGTTAACGCCACGAGAGAGACGGTTTTTACACGCCTGTGCCCATTTGCCCCTTGCGGCGGCGGCACGGCTTGGATAGGCTTAAACCACGTAATAAGCGGTGTACCCGCATTTGGGAGATTGACATGATGATGCTGAAAAACATGGCCCGCTCGGGCTTGAAACTGGGCGCGGCTTTCAGTTTGGCTGTGAGTTTGGGGCTAGCGGCACCGACCGCCGCCTCTGCCGACGGCCATGGCCACGGCGCC
>JBMHCM010000038.1:0-11372 GCA_049889915.1 Parvibaculales bacterium | reverse complement strand
GGTGTCGGAATGCCGGTGGCCGAGACGATAATCTCATCGACCTCTTGCGCTGCAACAGGCACCGCAACAGGCGACGCGACCAAAGCGGCCAACAGACCGCGGATAATATTTTTCTTCATTTTTATCTCCTCACAGAGCGTTGGGCGCGCGCCAAATCATGCGGCACGCGCGCAGTTTCAAACGTCGTCTGTTACGGAGTTTTCCGCCTCGCCCGGGTTCATCCCGCCCCATGCGAAAGGACGACCGGTCAAGGCAGGTTTCCTGGCTTGCGATTATCTGCGCGGGCCGCCTTCCCCATCAAATGAGTGGCATCAGGCCCGAACAAATCGCTTACAGTTGCGGGAGCAGCTATCGACTGGAAAGAAACTTTCGCACGATATTCCCTTTTACCCCCCTTTCACGGGGGCACCTTGACCGCACTGGTCTTATAAACGCGATTTAGTTTTCATTCAATAGAGAGCCGCTGCGCGTCAGCAAAGCCAGCAAAAGCGGCACGCCGATAAAGGCGGTCAATACGCCGAGCTTTAACTCGACCATGGTCGGCACGGCGCGCACCAGCGTGTCGGCCAGCACCAGCAATAAAGCCCCGGCCCAAGCCGACGGCCATAAAATGCGCGACGGCATCGCGCCGAAAAACGGCCGCACCAAATGCGGCGCCACCAGCCCGACAAAACCGATGACACCGGTGACCGAGACCACCGCCCCAACCGCCAGCGCCAGCCCCAGAGCCAATTGCGCTCGCAAGCGCGGCAGATGAATGCCAAGGCTTTGTGCAACATCGCTGCCCAAGGCCAGCGCATCCAGCCTTTTGCCGCAAGCGAGCATCAGCAAGCAGCCAAGCACACTGCCGGGCAGTGCCAGCCCGACATGCAGCCAAGAGCGGTTTTCCACCGCCCCTAATAACCAAAAAGCGATTTCCAAAGCGGCGAAATAATTCGGGCTGAGATTAAGCGCCAGGGAAATACCGGCGCCGCAAAAAGCCGATACGGCAAAGCCCGCCAAGATGAGCCGCAAGGATGACGCGCCGCGGCCGGCAATCAACAGCAGCAAAATGACCGCCAGCAAAGCGGTGATGGCCGCAGCCAGCGGCACCAAAAAAGACAGGGTCGAGGCCAAGCCGAAATAAATGACCATCACAGCACCCAACGCCGCTCCGTTTGAGGCGCCCAGCAGGCCCGGCTCAGCCAAGGGGTTGCGCAAGAAACCTTGAATCGCCGCACCGGCCAGCCCCAAAGCAAATCCGGTCAAGGCGGCCAATGCAATGCGCGGAGCGCGCAGGCTTTCAAACAATAATGTGGTAAGCCCGTCGGCTTGGCCGGTCAGCCACTGCCATAGAGCTTGCGGCGGCGTGCTGACATCGCCGACCAGCAAAGACAATCCGGCAACCACCAAAAGGGCGGCGGGCAGAACAAGGGTTCTCTTGGTCAAGGGGGCGAGACGGCTCATGGCGGCAAGATAGACAGGGCGGTCTATTTATGGCAAGCGAAAGCCATGGGCATGGCACAAAAACTTCTGCGCGCGCTGACCGCCGCGACGCTAATTTTGCCGGTCGCGATGGCGTTACAGGCGCGCGCCGATGAATTGCCGCGCGTCGTCAGCCTTAATTTATGCGCTGACGCTTATCTTATGGCCATCGCCGGCAAGCAGCAAATCTTGGCATTGACGCCGCAATCGCAACAAGCCGATGTGTCGGCGTTTGCCGCGCAGGCCGCTGCCTATCCGATCAGTGACGGTCAGATTGAAACACTGGCCGCACTGAAACCGGATGTGGTCATCGTTTCTTCCTATTCAGACCCGCTGCGTAATCGGCTGATTGCGCAATTGGGTATAGAAATCGTCAAGCTTGATGCGGCCAATAATTTCGCCGCCGCATTGCGCGAAGTGGAAAAGCTGGGCGCCGTATTGGGACGCTCGGCGCAGGCCGCCGCTTATATAAAGAGCCTGCAAGCCGACATGGCAGAGCTGATGCCGGTCAGCCATCACCCGCGCCTGATGACCTTGCAGCGGCGTAACTTGACCGTCGGCAAAGGGCATATTCTTGACGAGATTATCGCTTTGGCGGGCGGCGAGAATCTGGGCCGCCATAGCGGCGCGTTTATGGGCCGCGTCTCTTTGGAAAAGGCGCTGGCAGCGCAAGCCGATTACATTCTGCTCAATGAAGCACCGCAACAGGCGGAAAGCCGCGGTTTGGAATTTCTCATCCATCCGGCCTTGGCCGAGGCCTATCCGCCGCATAAACGCGTGCAAATTGACAATAATTTGCTGGTCTGCGCCGGTGCCACAACACCGCGCGCCGTTAAAGCATTGATCGACGGCCTCAGCCGTTAATCCATCATCAAGGCTTTGCGAAAGCTTTCAATCGGCCCGCGCAGAATATAGAGCGGCAACGGCATGCTGGCATTTTCAATGGTGATGCGTTGCAACGCCGGAGGGGCCAGCCCGTCAGGGGCGGCAACAATGCGGGCGCGAATTTGCCTATCGGCAAACAAACCGGCAATCCATGGCGAGATATGTTCGACCTCAAGCTCGTAATTGGTGCCTTGATAATTGGTCTTCAATCGCGAACCGGGGCGCAAGGCCATAGCCCCTTGCGGCGGCACACGCAAGTCGATTTGTGCCGGGCCGCGTGGCGCATTGGCAGCACTATTGGCGGCCGCCAGCTTTGCCGGCACTTGCACATTGACCGGTATCGGCACCAAGAAGCTAAGCCCCAGTACGGTTGTCAGCACCGCCGTCACAACCCACCCGGTATAACTGCGACGGCGCGCTTTGCGGCCATGCACACCGGCATCCAAAGCATTGACCGTATAGGCTGCCGCCTCGGCCAATTGGTCGAGCATGATGCGCACCGGTTGCGACCAAGCGGCGGCGCGCAGCAACACAATGCCGCCGCGCAATTTTCCGTCTTGCCCTTTCAGCGGCACATAAAGACCGGATTTCGGCATATTTTCCGGCCAGCCGCTCATGGCCTTTTCCATATCAACCATGGCCGGGGTCAGCTGAGTATTGCCATAGCCGGATTTATTCAGCCATTTGCCGAGCCTTTCCCCCCACGCCAAAATCGGTTTGGTGTCTTTACTTTTGACAATGCCGGAAATAGTGACGTCAAAAATCCGACCACGCGGGCTACATGTCCAAAACACCGCCCAATCATAAGGCGCGAAACGATTGAGTCGATTGACCACCAGACGCGCCAAATCAGCCTGCCCCGGCACACGACGAAATTCGTGCTCCAGCAAAAACAAGCCGGCAAGGGCGCGCATGCCGACACTATCTTGCCGGTCGGCCCTTTTATAGGCCGCCTCAGTGTCGGGATTTTGCGTTTCGGTCACATCGTCAGTCACGAAAAGTCACGCTTTCCCAAAAAAATATGCAGCAGTCATGGCCAAATCCTGACATTATTGTAAAATGTTATGCAGATTCGGCATAGTGCAAATGCGCGCCCGCCGGTTGGTTGTGGATGAGTAGGTAAGGAGTGGCCAATGGCTGATGAGGAGAGCGAAGTTCGGCGCATGGCCGAAATTGCTGATGCCATTAATGCCATTTTGGAAGCCGAGCCGAATACGGTCGGTGATACGCCAAGCCAACCCGGCGCCCCCTCTGCACAAAACGGCCCCGCACAAAACGACGCAAGCCAGGCAGCGAATGAGATGGCCGAAGCGCCGGCAAATGATATGGCAGCTGAGACGGCGCAAACTGCCGCGACCGACGACCCGATTGCCAATCAACTGGATGCAGCCATTGCCGCAGAATTTGCCGATAGCCCCGCCGGCAATACGACCAACCCGTCTGACGATCCGTTTGGGCCGGCCGCCGCCTTGGACCTACCGCGTGTTGAGGCACCGAACCATGCCATTGGTGCCGAGGTACGGCCGGGCAGTGAAATGGCTGATTTGTCGATGCGTATGCAAGACACGCTGGCCGAAATTCGCAATCAATCCAATGCCGCCTGGCAGGGTGCCGATGATTTATTGGGCGAAATGGAAGCGGCGCGCAGTGCCTTGGTTGGCGATTTGCGCGGGCAAATTGCGCAGCTTGAGCAAGAGACGCAAATGCGGCGGCAGCAAATCATGGAACAGCTGGAAGCGCTGGAAAGCCAAAGCCTGATGGTGCGCGATGAAATGGAAATCATGCTGGTCAAATATGAAGCCAGCCTGACCGATTTGCACAAACGCTATTTTGACAATGCGCAGGGTGAGCGCGAGCGCCTCAACCGCTATCGCGAATTCTTACAGTTCCTGCTGGACGAGCGCGGCATGTAATGGCACGGTTTCCCAAATAGGGAGACAGCCATGACAAGCAGCGACGCACCGCAGAAAAAATTCATCGACGTTATGGGCCATAAAATGGCCTATGTCGAAACCGGCGACCCGAACGGGCGGCCGATTGTTTTCCAACACGGTAACCCGACCTCGTCTTATTTGTGGCGCAATATCATGCCGCATGCCGAGCGGCTGGGCCGCTGTATCGCCATTGACCTGATTGGCATGGGCGACAGCGATAAACTGCCCGATAGCGGGCCGGAACAATATTTGTTTGCCGAACACAGCCGGTTTTTTGAAGCGGCGCTTGAGGCACTGGGCATTACGGAAAACATTATTCTGGTCATTCACGATTGGGGCAGCGCGCTGGGCTTTCATTATGCGGCGCGCCATGCCGAACGGGTGGCCGGTATTTGTTATATGGAGGGCATTGTCATGCCGGTGCCGAGCTGGGAAGACTGGCCGGAAAACGCCCGTAATATTTTCCAAGGCTTTCGTTCAGAGGCCGGGGAAGAGCTGGTGCTTGAAAAAAACATCTTTGTTGAACGCGTCTTGCCGGGCTCGATAATGCGGCCATTGGATGAGACGGAAATGGCCGTCTATCGCGCACCATTCGCCGAAGCCGGCGAAGCGCGACGCCCGACCCTGAGCTGGCCGCGACAAATCCCGATTGCCGGGGAACCGCCGGAAATGGTGGCCATTGCCGATAATTATGCCGCCTTTATGGCCGCCAGCCCAATGCCGAAACTGTTCATCAATGCCGAACCGGGCTCGATTTTGACCGGCGCGATGCGCGACTTCTGCCGCAGCTGGCCAAACCAGACCGAAGTGACGGTGAAAGGCACGCATTTTATCCAAGAAGACTCGCCGGATGAAATTGGTACCGCTTTAGCACAGTGGATTACGGATAATGGCGTTTAATAGTCATACTATTTATTGACGAAAACGTCGAATAGCGTCATTTTTTTCATATGAGCGCTGCCACACGTCGAACTGACCAAATTGCCGCCGCTTTGGGGCAAGAAATTCTGTCCGGCATCCTGCTGCCGGGCAGCAAATTGCCGTCCGATACCCACTTATGCCAACGATTTGGCGTCTCGCGCACTATATTGCGCGAGGCCTTTCGGCTTTTGACAGCCAAGGGCCTGCTGGTGGCGCGGCCGCGTATCGGCACTTTGGTGGCCGAAAAAGCGGCTTGGGCATTATGGGACCAAGACATGCTGCATTGGCGTGTGGCGGCCGGTCAGGGCGCCGCGCTTGTAACCGAGATTCACGATATTCGTATCGCTTTGGAGCCAAGTCTGGCTGCTTTGGCGGCCAACCGCGCCGATATGCAGGCCAATCAGGCTCTGCAAACCGCATTGCGTGCGTTGGAAGCGGAGCCGCAGGCTGAGGCCACTTTTTTGGCCGCTTTATATGCCGCTTCCGGCAACTCAATGGCGGCCGCCGCCGTGCATTTGGCGCAATGGGCGGTTAGCCAACGCGCCGCGCCTTTGCCATTAACGGCTTATCGTCAAGCCACCGCGGCCATAGCGCAAAAACAGCCGAGCGCAGCTAGGCAGGCCATTTTGGCGGCTCTCATCGCGGATTAGGATTCCGGCAAATTGAGATACCGGAAAAAAGTAACCCCACATCCGACAGGCGGATGCGGGGTTATGGTGCTTCCAATGAGGGGGAAGGAGAGCACCGTGCTGCTTGGTGACAGCTTCTCTCTCTACGCAGCGTTAAAGGCATTGGATTAGAAAAAAATGCTTTATGCTGGAGAAACCGTGTGACGGCACATATACGAGACGCGAGCCCGATGACGCACCCAATGACGCATAATGACCTGTCAGATGACGAGCTGCTGGCCCTTATCGGCCAAGGCCAACAAAAGGCCGGGGCGATATTGGTCGAACGCCACCTTTCCTATGTGCTGCATATATGCCGCCGCAAGCTGGGCCATGAGGCCGAAGCGGAAGAAGCGGCGCAAGATGTGTTTACGTCAGTGTGGAAAAATGCCGCCAATTGGCAGCCCGGCCAAGCCAAAGTCAGCACGTGGCTGTATCGCATTGCGGTCAATCGCTGCATTGATATTCTGCGCCGCCGCCGCCCGACCACCGATATTGCGGCGATTGCCGAACCGGCCGATGAGCGCGCCGATATTGAAAAGGCAGCGCAGGTCAGCGACCGCAATCGCTTGATTCAAAACGCCCTAACCGCTTTGACCGATGACCAGCAGCAAGCCATTGAGCTGGTATATTTCAAAGAAATGAAACAACGCGATGCGGCCGAATTAATGGGCGTCACCTTGGCTGCCTTGGAGTCAATTTTACGCCGCGCCCGCAGCGGGCTGCATCAGCAATTGGCCGCGCAGCGCGATTATTTGGAGGTGGTGTAATGCCCGAAAAAAAGCAGGATGAGACCGCTATGAGCCTTGACGATTTTGCCGCTTTGATTGCCGCCTATGGCGCCAAGCCCGCCCATTGGCCGGATGATAAACGCGCCGCCATGCAACACCTTGCCGATAATGCGCCGCAAGCCGCCGCTCTTTTGGCCCGCGAAGCGCACTTGGATGACTGGCTGGACGCCCGTCTGCCGTCACCGCCCGACGCCTTGCAAAACAACATTATCGCAGCCATGGACGCCGAGCTGCCGCAAGGCAATCAAGCGACAGATAGTGATAGCGCTTGGCTGCAAACCGCACGGCCGTCACGGCGGGCTTATGGGGCGGCGCTGATGGCGCTGGCCGCTTGTTTTGCCTTTGGTTTCGTTGCCACGCCCACGGCGGTTGACGCGCTGACACCGGAAAACGAGCTGTTTGCCGCTTTGGACATTATTTCCGCCACTTTCCTCCCCTCAGAACCGCTTTAGGAGCTCCCCATGTTGGAAAATAAGAAAATCCTCTACACCGTTTTGGTGATTTCACTGGCCATCAACTTTTTGGTGATTGGTGCCGCCGGCAGTGCCGCATGGCATTTCAAAGCGGCCCGTGGCGATGCCAATTGGCTGGACAGCCGCCTCGACCGCGCTGAACAACGTGTATTGCGCCGTCTTGAGGGCGCCGATCGCGATCTCGCCGAGCAAGTCTTTCGCACGCGCCGCCCGGCCCTGACCCAAGCAGTCAGCGATTTGCGATTGGCACGCACTGATTTTCGTCGCAGCTTGGCACAAGAAACACCTGACCCGGCCGAACTGACCGCAGCCCTCGATCGCTCGCAAGCGGCAGCCCGACAAATCAATGAAAATGTCCACGGCGCCATTCGCGATATGGCGCAGGGTCTGTCGGTGGAGGCGCGCCGCAAAATCGCCGCCCGCATGCACAAACATCATGATGACGAGTAGGCGCTAGCCCTAATGCGCGGCGGTTTCTAGGCGTTTTAGCTTGATAAACCGCGCCACGGCTTGCCGCGCATGACGCTCGCGATCAGTCTCCGGCATGCCGTCACCAACGCCCATTAACGCAAACATCATGGTGCGGTGATCGACCACCAGCGAGGCAAAAAGACCGGTATCAGCCTCAATATCCTCAATATAAGAGGTGCCACGAGCTTTTTGACGGGCCAGATAGTCAGCGATTTGCCCCAAAAGCCGCTTCGGCCCAACCTCTTGAAACAGCGCCGGCACATTTGACCCGGCGCGGCCCTCGGCAATCACCATGCGCAGCATATCCAGCGCTTCCGGATCAAAAATCAGGTCCAGCATATGTGTGGCAATGACCTGCAAATCGCGCGCCACATCCCAATTCAGCATGTCAGAAAAATCATCGACCTGATAATCGGCCATTTTGTCCCGAATAAGAGCGCGGTACAGCGCGTCCTTATCATCGAAATGCGAATACAGCGTCGCTTTAGACACATTGGCCGCCTTGGCTAACGCATCCATTGAGGTGCCGAAAAAACCGCTTTCGGTAAACAGCTCTTTGGCGGCCTGCAAAATGTCTTGCCGTTTGCGCGTGTCCTTCGGACGGCCGCGCGGAATGGGCGATACTGAACTCTCCATACTCTATTAATAAACTAAACCGTTCGGTTTGACAAATACTTCTCGCTGCCTATATTCAAGGACAAAACTAAAGGGGATCAACATGCCTTTCACAATGAAACAATATGGTGAATTCGTTACCGGTCGGCCATTTGTGGTGATTATTATCTCACTATTGCTGGCCATGGCGGCCATTGCCGGTGGGCAACATTTGCGCTTCACCAATGATTATCGTTACTTCTTTTCCAATGAAAACCCGTACTTGACGGCCTTTGAGGAATTGGAACGCACCTATTCCAGCCCCGATACGATTATCTATGTTTACCAGCCGAAAGACGGCAGCCCGGCGACCACGCAAGAGGCGCTTAATCTGGCTTGGGAACTGACCGATGCCGGTTGGCAAATTCCGTTTTCCACCCGCGTTGACAGCATCACCAATTTCCAAAACACCCGCGCTATTGGCGAGGATGATTTGGAGGTCCGCGCGCTGTTGGAAGATCCGGCTGATATTTCACCGGAAAAAATCGCCTATATTGAAGACACCGTGCTGACCGAGCCGCTTTTGGCCGGTCGCTTGCTGTCGCATGACAAACGCACCGCCGCCGTTATGGTGTCGCTGAAGCCGCCAAGCGATGATGTGGTGGCCACCAATTCCATCGTCAATGATGCGCGCAAGCTGCATCAAGCCATGCAGGCTAAATATCCCAATATCCGTATTGAGCTGACCGGCTCGCAAATGCTGTCCAATGCGTTTTCCGAAGCCGCGCAAAGCGACTTGGCAACGCTGACGCCGACTATGTTCCTGCTGATTGCCGTGGTGTTGATCGCCACGACCCGCAGACTGTTTGCCACTTTTGCCGCCATGGTTGTGGTTACCCTGTCGGCCGGCATGGCGATGGGTAGTGGCGGCTGGCTGGGCATTCCCTTGTCACCACCGGCCTCCGGCGCACCGACCATTATCCTCACCGTCGCGGTCGCCGATTGCGTGCATATTCTGATTACCGCTTTGGTGGCGCAAGGGCGTGGACTGGAAAAGCGCGCTGCCATTATTGAAAGCCTGTCGGTCAATGCACAAGCCGTATTCCTGACCTCAGTGACCACCGCTATCGGCCTGTTCAGCCTCAACTTCTCGGACGCCCCGCCCTATCGCGATTTGGGCAATCTGTCCGGCATGGGCGCCATTTACGCCTGGCTCTTGTCAATGACCCTATTCCCGGCCTTGCTCAGCGTGCTGCCGATGAAGGCCAGCAACGCGGTTGATCGGCAAAGCCACGCCATGGAATGGCTGGCCGACCATATTATCGCCAAGCGCAAGCCGCTCTTATACATTATGCTCGGCGTTGCCATTTTGGGCGCTGCGCTGCTGCCACGGCTGAGCTTTAACGACCGCTTTGTCGAATATTTTGACGAGCGTATCGAGTTCCGCCAATCATCTGATTGGGCCGCCGATAATTTGACCGGTATTTATATCCTCAATTATTCCATGTCCGGTGCCGATGCCGGGGCTGTTGCCGATCCGGAATATTTGCAAACGCTGGATGCCTTTGCCGGTTGGATGCGCGAGCAGCCTGAAGTCAAACATGTCGCCGCCTTCTCTGATGTCGTCAAACGGGTCAATCGTTCGTTTAACGGCGACCGGCAAAACTTCTATGCCGTGCCGGAAAACCGCGAATTGGCGGCGCAATATGTGTTGCTTTACGAAATGTCGCTGCCCTATGGCCTCGACCTGAACGACCAGTTGAATGTCGATAAATCGGCATCGCGCATGGTGGTGACCTTGGATGATGTCGGCACCCAAGAAATTACCGATTTGCGGGCCCGCGCCCGCGCTTGGCAAGAAGCCAATGCGCCCAAGCGCATGCATGCCGACCCAAGCGGCCAATCCGTGATGTTCGCCTATATCGGCCAGCGCAATTTCGAGGCCATGACGGTCGGCACATTCGTTGCCTTTGTGTTGATTTCCGCTTGTTTGATGGCGGCGCTGCGCAGTCTGCGTTTGGGGCTTATCAGCCTCATCCCAAACATTGCCCCGCCTGTGGTGGCAATGGGCTTTTTCTCGCTGTACCGCGATGAAGTGGGCTTTTGGACGGCTTTTGTGGCCGCCACGGCAATCGGCCTGATTGTCGATGCCACCGTGCATATGCTGTCGAAATATCGCCAAGCCCGCATTGACCTTAACTACTCGGCGATTGACAGTGTGCGTTACAGCTTCGCCACTGTGGGCACCGCCTTGTGGGTATGCAGCTTTGTGTTGATTGCCGGCTTTATGGTGCTGACGCTATCGCCCTTCCTCATCAATGCGATGTTGGGGCGGGTTGTGGCGCTGACCATTTTGATGGCGCTTATTCTCGACTTCTTGCTGCTGCCGGCCCTGTTGATTGCCATTGATGGTCGCGGCGACCCCGATAAACCGATGAAACCCGAAAATGATGCGGCCCTGCAAGCGGCCGAATAGGAGGACATTATGAAACAGAAAATCCTGACCGCCTTTGCTTTATGGGCATTCACCACCCCGGCCCTGGCTGAACTGCCGGGTGCTGACCAACCGGAAGCGCGAGGCCTGGCGATTGCCGAAAAATCAGACGCCACCAATCTGGGCTTTGGCGACACCGCCACTGAAATGGAAATGATTTTGACCAATGCCAATGGCGATGTGTCAGAGCGGCGCCTGCGCTTCAACACGCTGGAAAACAAAAACCCGAAAGACGGCGATTGGTCGATGATGATTTTTGACGAACCGGCAGATGTCGCCGGTACCGCCATGCTGACCTATGCGCATATTCTCGACCCCGATGAGCAGTGGATGTTTCTGCCGGCGCTGAAGCGCGTCAAACGCATTTCATCGGTCAATAAATCGGGGCCGTTTATGGGGTCGGAATTCGCCTTTGAGGATTTCTCAGCGCAAGAGGTCGGCAAATATAGCTATAAATGGCTGCGCGATGAGCCATGCGGTGAGTTTACCTGTCATGTCGTCGAGCGGCGGCCGCTTTATAAGCATTCCGGCTATACGCGCATGATCAGCTACACCGACACAACGCATTACCAAGCCCGCAAGCTGGTCTATTACGACCGCAAAAATGCGCTGCTGAAGACACTGACTTTTGGCGATTACCAACAATATTTGGACAAATATTGGCGGGCCCATGAATT
>JBMHCM010000037.1:0-6554 GCA_049889915.1 Parvibaculales bacterium | reverse complement strand
GGCACCATTGCGGCATTGGTGTTTTTGACCCGCGCCTTCAGCGCCGGCAGGGGCGTGGCATCGGCGTTCAGGCGCGCCAATACGCGCTCAATATTGCCATCGACCGGAGCGGCCGGCCGATTGAAAGCAATGGCTGCAATGGCGGCCGCCGTATAGGGGCCGATGCCGGGCAGCTTCAATAGCGCGTCTTCCGTGTCGGGAAAGCGCCCATCATGCTCGGTGACAACCATACGGGCGCATTTCAACAAATTGCGGGCGCGACTGTAATAGCCAAGCCCGGCCCAAGCGGCCATTACCGCCTCGTCTTTGGCAGCCGCCAAATCAGTGACGGTCGGAAACAGCATCAGAAATTTTTCGAAATACGGCTTCACCGTGGTGACGGTGGTTTGCTGTAGCATGATTTCCGACAGCCAGACATGATAGGGCTGCGGCGTTTCATGCGGCAGCGCTCGCCATGGCAGCGTGCGGGCATGCGCGTCATACCAATCGAGCAAAAGCTGTGCAGGGTGGGGTGAGGCCGACATATGTGGTAGAATAAATCAATCCGTTTAAGGGGCAAGATGCACAAGTGAAACCGCTCAACTATCTTCGCGATATTCCGCCGACCAAACCGGCGCGTGGCTTTCAGGGCCGGGCAATCGGCGCGGTGTTGGGGCGCATTACGGCACCGGTGCTGAAAAAGCGCGGCTTTCGTGAGATTGATATTCTCAGCCATTGGTCGGTGATTGTCGGGCCGCAATTGGCTGCGTGGTCATGCCCGGAGCGTATCTCGCGCACCGGTCGCGGCACGCAAGACGGTGCTGTGTTGACCGTAAAGGTTGAAGGCGCAATGGCGCTGGAAGTGCAGCATATGGCGCCGCTTATTCTGGAGCGCATTAACCAGCATTATGGCGCCGGCGCGATTGCCCGTTTGAATGTCGTGCAGGGGCCGTTACCGATGGATTATTTGGCGGCGCAAAAGGCCTGCGAGACACCGCTTAGCGATGCCGAGATTGATGCCGCCGAAGCCTCGCTTGAGGGGTTTGAGAATAGCCGCCTGCGACAGGCCTTGGCCAAATTAGGTGCGCGTATCGCACGCCGCACGGCGAAATAGTGCCCGCCGCACGGCGAAATAATGCATCAAGCGCGGCAAAAGCGTCACGCCGCGTCGGTTAGAGTTTTCCACAGCACTGCGCCTCTCTGCGTGATTCAAACCCGCGCATTGGGGGTTGCAGCTATATAATTGGGTATTCACGTCGATTCGGGAGTTTCCATTGTCGCAACAAAATAAAATCATCGCCGCCATTGTCGCCGTCCTTGTTTTGGCCGGTATCGGCTTTGTGGTGAGCCAAAATAACAGCACAACTGCAACCGACACGGCCGCGCCGACACAAGCGGCAGTGGCGGGCGGGGCCACTGACGCCACCGAAGCGGCGGCGTCTGATTTGGCAGCCGCCGTGCAAGCGGCGGTAGATAGCGATGCCGGTGCGCTGGAAACCGCCAATCCGCTGGGCGAAATCAGCATGGGCCAGGCCGATGCGCCGGTCACCATTGTTGAGTATTCCTCATTGACCTGCCCGCATTGCGGCGCCTTTCATCGTGAGACCCTGCCGCAGCTGAAAAAGCAATATATCGACACCGGCAAGGTGCGCATCCTGTTCCGGCCGTTCCCGTTCGACCCTTATGCAACGGCAGGCGCAATGCTGGCGCAATGTGTGGCACCGGCCACCCGTGTCGGCTTTTTGGACATTTTGTTCAAGCGCCAACAACAATGGATTCAAAACGAAGACCCGATGCAAGTGCTGCAAGGCTTGGCCCGTCAGGCCGGTTTGTCTGAGGCTGATTTTGTTGTTTGCTTGAAAGACCAAGCCATGCTGGACGGCATTCGCTATATGCAAAAAGCGGCGGCGGAAGAGCTGGGCGTGCGTTCAACCCCGACTTTTTTCATCAATGGTGAAAAGCTGCAAGGCAACCAGCCTCTGGAAGAATTTGAAAAGGTCATCAAGCCGCTGCTGAATTAGGCGGCTGATGGCACTGTGACGGAAAACCAATTGGACCAATAATATGAAATTCGATCGTCTTCGCCTTTCCGGTTTCAAATCCTTTGTCGACCCGGTTGATCTCGACATTCTGCCGGGAATGACCGGTATTGTCGGGCCGAATGGTTGCGGCAAATCCAATTTGTTGGAAGCGCTGCGCTGGGTGATGGGCGAGACATCTTATAAGTCGATGCGCGGCTCGGGCATGGAAGACGTCATCTTCTCCGGCACCAATACGCGGCCGTCGCGCAATCATGCTGAAGTTGTGCTGATGCTCGACAATAGCGACCGTCAGGCGACGCCGGAATTTAATGATAGCGATGCGCTGGAAGTGGTGCGCCGCATTGAGCGCGATGCCGGCTCGGCCTATCGCATTAATGGCCGCGATGTGCGGGCCCGTGATGTGCAGCTGATGTTTGCCGATGCCTCCACCGGCGCGCGCTCCAATTCTTTGGTCAAGCAGGGGCAAATCGGCGAAATCATTAATGCCAAGCCGGAGGCGCGACGCCGCATTTTGGAAGAGGCGGCTGGGATTTCCGGTCTGCACTCGCGCCGTCATGAAGCTGAGTTGCGGCTACGCGGTGCTGAGAGCAATCTCGAAAAGCTGGAAGAGACCATCAATAATTTGGAAACCCAGCTGCGGCAATTGAAGCGGCAAGCGCGGCAAGCCAGCCGCTATAAAAACATCTCCGGTCAAATTCGTGAGGTGGAAGCGCTGGCCCTGCATTTGCGCTGGCAGCAAGCCCTCGACATGGTTGAGGAAACCGAAACGCAATTGATTGACGCCCGCAAAGCGGTGTCGGAAAGCGGTGCCGCTTCAGCCTCAGCCGCCACGGCACAGGCCGAGGCGCAAGCCGCGCTGCCCGATTTGCGCGAGGCGGAAGCCGCTGCTGCGGCCGGTCTGCGACGTTTGACGCTGGAGCAAGAAAGCCTTGATGCGGAAGCCGAGCGGGCAACGCAAATGGTGGCGCGCTTGCAGCAGCAAATCGAAACCATCACGCTGGATGCGGCGCGCGAAAAGCAGGCCATGGCCGATGCTGAAGCGCAATTGACGCGGCTGGCCGAAGAAGAGGCGGAAATGAAAGCCGCTATTTCAGACGATGAAGACGCGGCGGAAAAGCAAGCGGCCGATCGTCTGGCCGCGGCGAAAGAGGCGTTGAACGCCTGTGAGGCAGCCTTTGAAGCGGCCGGTCAGGCATCAGCTGAATTTCGCGCCCGCAAACAGGCTTTGGAAAATGCCGTGGCGACCAATCAGGGGCGGCGCGATAAATTGCTGGCCGAGCGGCAGCAAAATGACAATCAGCGCGCCGATATTGAAAACGCCATTGCCTCAGACTTTGACGTGGCCGCACGGCGTGGCGAATTTGAAGATTTGCAAGCTGCCGAGGCGGCTGCGCAACAGGCCTTGAGTGACGCGGAAGCCGCTTATCGGTCGGCCCGTGAAGCCCAGAGCGCGGCCGGTGACCCGGCCCGCGAAGCGCGCGGCGCATTGGAGCGTCTGGTCGGTGAGCGCGATGCATTGAGCCGGTTGTTTGCGCAAAACGCTGACGCCGATTATCCGGCTTTGGTCGATGATGTAATGGTGACCGCCGGTTATGAAAAAGCGCTCGGTGCAGCTTTGGGAGATGAGTTGGAAGCCTCACCGGATGCAGACGCACCGGCTTTTTGGAACAAGCTGGGGTCCGAAGCGCTGAGCCAAGGGTTGCCTGATGATGTGACGCCGCTTTCGGCCTATGTTGCAGGCTCGCCTTTGCTGACACGGGCTTTGTCGCAAGTCGGCCTGGTCAACAAACAGCAGGGTGATGCGTTGCAAGGGCGCTTGCTGCCGGGGCAAAAACTGGTATCGCAAGACGGTGATGTATGGCGCTGGGACGGCTATTGCGCCGCCGCCGATGCGCCAAGCGCCGCCGCCACGCGGCTGACGCAACGCAACCGGTTGGAGGAATTGGTCGGCGAAATTGAGCAAGCCGAACAAACCGCCAATGCAGCCAAGCAAACATTGGATGCGGCGCGCGAGACGGTTGAACAAACCAGCGCGCAACAAGACACGGCCCGTCAGGCGGCCAAGGATGCACAAGCCGCTGCCGCCACGGCGCAAAAACATCTGGCCGAAGCTGAAGCCGCGGTTGCCACGCAAAACGCCAAGCTGACCGCTTTGGAAAGCAGCATGAAGCGTATCGTTGAGGATTTGGCCGAGCTTGATGTCGCGGAAAAAGCGGCCAATGAGGATTTGCAGGCACTGGGCGGGGAAACCGCACTGCTGCAAGCGGTCGATGGCACCCGCACGGCGATGGAAGAAGCACGTGGCGTGCATGGCCGCGCCCGCGCCGAATTGGACGGTTTGAAGACCCGCCGCGAAGCCCGTGATGCGCGTTTGGCCCGCATTGGCGAGGACCGCACCCAATGGCAGCAACGCCTTGAAGCGGCGCAGCAACAAAGCGAAGCCTTGCAAGCCCGCGAGGCCAATGTGGTTGAAGAAATGGACGGCTATAAAGACGTGCCGGCCGCTTTGGCAGCCAAACGGTCTGAGCTGGCCGATTTGATTGTCACGGCGGAAGACAAGCGCAAGCTAGCGGCCGATGCTTTGGCGGAAGCCGAAACTGCGCTGGCGGCGGCTGATGCGCATATGCGCGAGGTGCAGGCAGCGGTCAGCGAATCACGCGAATTGCAGGCGCGTTTTGAAGCGACGCTTGAGGCCAATAAATTGCGCCTTGATGAAGCGGCGCAACGGATTCGCGAAGCACTGCAAATCGAGCCGGATAAAGCTTTGGCCGTGTCCGGTCATGACCCGGAAAAACCCTTCCCGCAAGCCGAGGCCATGGAAACCAAGCTGGAGAAATTGCGCCGCGAGCGGGAAAATCTTGGCGGTGTCAATTTGCGGGCTGAAGAAGAAGCGGAAGAAATCGCCACGCAAATCGAAACCATGAATGCTGAGCATGAAGAGCTGACCGCCGCGATTAATAAATTGCGCCACGGCATCGGCCAGCTCAACCGAGAAGGGCGGCAGCGTTTGCTGGCCGCTTTTGACACGGTGAATGCGCATTTCACGCGGCTGTTCACGCAATTATTTGGCGGTGGCACAGCCGAGTTGACGCTGACCGAAAGCGACGACCCGTTGGAAGCTGGTCTGGAAATTATTGCCAATCCGCCCGGTAAGAAGCCGCAAGTCATGTCGCTGCTGTCGGGCGGTGAGCAGGCTTTGACGGCGATGGCGCTGATATTCGCCGTCTTCCTGACCAATCCGTCGCCGATTTGCGTGCTCGATGAGGTGGATGCGCCATTGGACGACGCCAATGTCGAGCGTTTCTGCAATTTGGTGAAAGAGATTTCCGGTGAAACCGGCACCCGTTTCCTGATGATTACCCACCACGCGCTGACCATGGCGCGGATGGATCGTCTGTTTGGTGTGACCATGCAAGAGCGCGGTGTCAGCCAGCTTTTGTCGGTTGATTTGTCGACGGCTGAGCAATTTGCCGAAAGCGGTCGGGACGGAATCACAGAAAAAGAAAAAGAGTCAATTAAATCAGCAGGATAGCTATATGCACTGCGCCTTGACATTCACCCCGATTGAAACTAGTGTGCGCGCAAATGGCAGGCGGAAAAGCGCGGTTTTATGCCGTGTTTTCAATCTGAAGGAGAGTGAAAATGTCCAAGCGTGATCAGCTGGACGCTCTGGAAGAGAAAATCTCCGCCTCCAAGCAGCGGCTGGCACCTGAGGTGCAGGCCAATGCAAATGGCAGTATGCTGGGTCTGGCTTATCGCTTGATCGTTGAGATACTGGCCGGTATCGGGGTCGGCGGTTTCGTCGGCTGGTGGGCCGATAAAGTGCTTGGCACAAAGCCCGTCATGATGCTGGTGTTTCTCGGCCTTGGTATGGCTGCCGGATTGATGAATTCGGTCCGCACGGTGAATGAGTTACGCCGTAAACAGGACCAGATCGACGCGGCGATGCGCGAAGCGAATCGTCGGCAGAAAGAGGAGTAGAGCGTGGCCGGTAAGAGCAATGCTGAAGGTGGTGCTGGCATCGATCCGATGCACCAGTTTGAAATTACCCCGATTGTCGAGTTGCCGCAGATTGCCGGTATTGACACGTCTTTCACAAACTCATCGCTTTGGATGGTTCTGGCCGTTGGTCTGGCCAGTTTGCTGATGGTTGTTGCATCGCGCCGCACCGCAATCGTTCCGGGCCGCATGCAATTGCTGGGTGAGATGTCCTACAGCTTTGTTGCCAATATGGTGAAAGAAAATGCCGGTACGGAAGGCATGAAATACTTCCCGTTCATTTTCTCGCTGTTCATGTTCATTCTGTTCTGCAACATGCTCGGCATGATCCCGTATAGCTTTACCGTGACCAGCCACTTGATTGTGACTTTTGCGCTGGCCTCTGCGGTGTTTTTCCTGATTACCGGCGTCGGCTTTGCCCACCACGGCATCGGCTTTTTGAAGCTGTTTGTGCCGTCCGGTATTCCGGTCTTCTTGCTGCCACTTTTGGTGGTGATTGAAGTGATTTCCTTCCTGACACGGCCGATCAGCCTG
>JBMHCM010000036.1:0-4207 GCA_049889915.1 Parvibaculales bacterium | reverse complement strand
GCCGCTTCGGCAATATTGCCGGTCAGGCCTTTCGGGCGCAGGTCGAGCAGCACCAAATGATTGTCGGTGCCGCCGGACACGATGTCATAACCATGCCCTTTCAGCGTGTCGGCCAGCGCCTTGGCATTGGCAACAACCTGCTGGATGTAAAGCTTATAATCCGGCTGCAGCGCCTCGCCAAAGGCCACCGCTTTAGCGGCAATGACGTGCATCAACGGACCGCCTTGAATACCCGGGAAAATGGCAGAATTAAACTTTTTGCCGAGCTCTTCATTATTGGTCAAAATCAAACCACCGCGCGGGCCGCGCAGGGTTTTATGTGTGGTCGTGGTTACCGCATCGGCATATGGCAGCGGGCTTGGGTGCGCACCACCGGCCACAAGGCCTGAAATATGCGCCATATCAACCAGCAAATAGGCACCAACGCTATCGGCAATGTCACGGAAGCGTTTGAAGTCAATCACCCGCGGATAGGCAGAGCCACCGGCAATAATCAATTGCGGCTTATGCTCCTCGGCCAGACGGGCCACTTCATCATAATCAATCAAATGGTCGTCTTCGCGCACACCATATTGCACGGCGTTGAACCATTTGCCCGATTGGTTGGGCTTGGCACCATGCGTCAGGTGACCACCGGCCGCCAAGCTCATACCCAAAATCGTATCGCCCGGCTTGATAAGCGCCGTCATGACGGCTTGGTTGGCTTGCGAGCCGCTATTCGGTTGCACATTGGCGTAAGCGCAATCATACAATTTCTTGGCGCGCTCAATAGCCAAATCCTCGGCAATATCGACATGTTCGCAGCCACCATAATAGCGACGGCCCGGATAGCCCTCGGCATATTTATTGGTCAGAACCGAGCCCTGCACTTCCAAAACGGCGCGTGAAGCGATGTTCTCTGAGGCAATCAACTCGATTTGGTTTTTCTGCCGTGTGGTTTCAAGACCGATAACCTCGGCAATGGCCGGGTCGCGTGTGGCCACGCTGTCAGAAAAAAAACCGTTAGCGGCGGCGTCAATATTGCTGGATTCCGACATGGGTCGTCCTTTCGCAAGTCATGTAAAACAGTGGCTAGGGTGTAGCACAATCGGCGGGGCGAACCAACATGGCAGACACGCCATCTCGCCGCAGCTTCACTTCATGCACAAAAATCAACAGCTTACCAAACACCGCGTTGTTGCAGCACCGATTTTAGCAGCGCGCAATCATCGGTCATCAGACCATCAACGCCCAAATCCAGCAGGCGGTGCATGGTTGATTCGTCATTAATCGTCCAAACATGCACCTGCAGACCGCGCTTATGGGCATAGGCGACCGAGGCCCGCGTGACCATATCAATGCCATATTGGCTGACCGGAAATTGCAGCGCGCCGGCGCTGTAAGACAGCGGCAGCCGCCCCCATGCGGCAAAGCGGAAGCGCGCCGCGCCCAACGGCCCAACGCTGTGGCACATATCACCGGCCCCTTTAACCACCGCTTTGATGCGTGCATCGGAAAATGAGCCGATGCAGCAGCGCGCTTGCGTGTTGGTATTATTGAGCAGCGCGATGAGCGGTTCGACAACCGGCCAGGCTTTGGCGTCAATATTGAAGCGCGCTTCAGGAAATGCCTCAAACAAATCGGCCATGCGCGGAATGTGATGCCCGCCGGGCAATTGCAGCGCGTCAATTTCTTTCGCTGTCAGGTTTGAAATGGCGACATCCGCGCCGACCATGCGTTGCAAATCATCATCATGAAAGGCAAACACCACACCGTCTTGTGAGGCATGCACATCGGTTTCGAGATAGCGATAGCCCTGCGCCACCGCATCTTGAAACGCCGCCATGGTGTTTTCCGGCGCAACGCGGTCGCCGCCGCGATGAGCGAAAGCCAAAACACCATCATGATCGAGATAAGCATATTTTGCCTGCGACCGCATAACACCTCACAAATTTGCTGACACTTTATTGCTGACAGACCGCCTCGCGCTAGATAGCCTACCATGATGATAGAGATTATGAACGCAAGCCCTTTCGTAATTGGGGCACTCACCATTTTGGCCCTCATGCTTACCGTTTGGGTAATCAGCCTGATAATTAAAGACGCCAGTATCATTGATATGAACTGGGGCGGCGGCTTTGCGCTGGTCGCGCTGACCACGCTGCTGACGGCGGACAATTTGTCGCCGCTTACCATTGCCACCGGACTGGCGGTGATTTTATGGGGCGGGCGGTTGTTTTTGCATCTCAACATACGCTGGCGGAAAGAAGGCGAGGAAGATTATCGCTATCAAAAAATGCGTAGCTTTCATGGCGATAAGTTTTGGTGGCGCAGCTTTTTCACGGTCTTCACCTTCCAAGGCATTTTGATGTATCTGGTCGCCATGCCCTATATGACCGCCTTTTACTTTGGCGGCGCCGTGGCCCTGCCCGGCCTCACCATTGTGTTTCTCATCATCGCGCTGGGCGGGCTGTATATGGAAACCATGGCCGATATTCAGCTGGTTAAATTTCGTGCCGACCCGAATAGCGGCCCGCTGCTGGACAGCGGCTGGTGGAAATATACCCGCCACCCGAATTATTTCGGCGATGCGGTGTTTTGGTGGGGCATTTATGGCGCCGTTGTGGCCGCCACGCCGGAGGCGATTTGGACGATTTTCGCGCCCATCATTATGAATTATTTGCTGGTCAATGTGTCGGGCGCCGAAATGCTGGAACGGCGTTTGAAGCACAAACCCGGCTATGCCGAATATATGGCCCGCACCAATCGGTTTGTGCCGAAGATATTCTGACAGGACTTGTCGCGCGCTAACCACACGCTAAAAGCACTTGCCGAGCAAAGCGAGGTTTAGTGCGCCTTGCGCCAGCGTAGCCAGCCTAAGGCTGGCGAAGTCGGTAGGCGGTTGACGCCCCGTCTGTAAGCGCAGTTCACCAACGCCGCCGAACCCTTGGGTAACGCGCGATCCGTTTCGGCGCATGGGCCATAGGCCAAATTTGCGCCGAAAGAGACAACAACCCAAACGCCCAACGAAACCGGTCTTAATTCAAGGTTTCTTGCAACCAGCGCAATATCTTCACTCGAGAGAAATATTAAAAAATAGACTTATTGAGACCGCCGCACGAATAAGGTTAATTTTCCCCTAGTAAGAACAAAAAATGAGTCGCAAAATGCCTGGGGAAGATGCTGTCACAGCATTCATGGATACTGTTGCAAAAACTTATGCAAAAGGTGATGCGACAGAGCATTCCTATAGGCCAGCACTCAAAATATTGATTGAGAGCATACGGCTCAAAGATAACCGAATTGCCACGAATGAACCAAAGGCCTCAGTGCATGGTGCAGTTGATTACCGCATTTCGACAACAAAAACCGATCTAACCGTCGGCCATATTGAAACGAAGAATATCGATAAAGGAATTCGAAATTTTAGAGATAAGCAGAACAAGGACCAGTTCGAACGTTACAAAAAGGCATATCCAAATTTAATTTATACGAACTATTGCGACTGGGATTTCTACCGAAATGGCAAATTGGTAGATAGTGTGCAAATTGCAGACTATGTCATGGGTATTCAGCCCAAGCTTCCACAATATCGCAAATTATTCGAAGCTTTAAGCAGGTTTCTCGAAGAGACCCCTCAAGAGATTACTTCCTCCGCTGAGTTGGCTGAGCGTATGGCCAGCCGCGCTCAACTTGCCAATACGATACTAATCTCAGCTTTGCGAGAGGACGGTGAAAGAAAAGCTGGGCGCGTTTATAGTGTTTATAGATTTGACTATTAATAGCTATAAACTCTCCTACCCCCGCTCACCCAAAACCTTCATTATCCCCGAGAAGTCGAGTTCGGCGTGGCCGGCATCGGCCATTTGCGTGTACAGCTCGGTGGCGCGTTGGCCCATTGGGGTGGCTGCCGTGGCGCTGTCGGCGGCGGCTTGGCTCAACAGCAAATCCTTCAACATCATGGCGGCGGTAAAGCCTGGCTGATAGTCATTATTGGCCGGGCTGGTGGGCACCGGGCCGGGGGCCGGGCAATAGCTGGTCATGCTCCAACACTGGCCGGAGGCGGTGGAGGAAATATCAAACAGGGTTTGCGCGTCCAGCCCCAGCTTTTCACCCAGCAAAAACGCCTCGGCCGTGCCGATCATGGAAATGCCGAGCAGCATATTATTGCAAATCTTGGCGACCTGACCATTGCCGCTGGCGCCGGCGTGGAAGATGTTCTGCCCCA
>JBMHCM010000035.1:0-19865 GCA_049889915.1 Parvibaculales bacterium | reverse complement strand
CTGACGGTAAGAAGATACGGCCGTTAACGCAACGCCGTCATAGCGCTCGTCGCAGACCCAATTTGGGGCAGGGGTGGTGTAAGGTCCGGCGCCGTCTTGGAAGGTGCAGGGCGGCACCACAGGTGCGGCCACTTCAGGCTGTTTCGAACATGCTGCCATCAGCGCTGCTGTTAATGCAATTAAGGAGAGCTGTTTTGAAATTTGCATTTTTTTATCCAAAGGAAAAAAATTATGGTAACGGGTCTGTTATATCGGAACGTAGAAGAGTTACCTAGAGCGTAGAAAAAATAATTGAAATTGGTCTAAAACACAACTAACAGTAGTTCTGTTATTCAAGGAGATGTTTTATGCGTAAGCTTTCTATAGCCGTTGTTTCGGTTTCTTTTTTGGCTGCTGGTTGCGGAACCGTAGTTCCCGGAATTTCAGATGTTGATAAATCTAAACCTTCGGTTGAGTTAACCGGTGTAATTAACATGTTCCAGCCGAAAATCGACTGGGCTGCCGGACAGCAAAAGGCTGTGCGTCAGTGTCGCGAGTTTGATCATGATGGTGCTCGCCCTCTGGAAATGGAACGTAAGCGTTGCCAAAACGCTAACTGCTCTATAGCGGAAATTACACGTACATTTGTGTGCACAGAAAAGTAAGAGTAATTCCATCATTTTTTGGAGAAAACCGCCATTTATGGCGGTTTTTTTTTACCATTGACGGCCAATTGGAACTGCAATGAGTTCAAAATCTTTGCGGCGGCAAGCTTCATGCCGCAAACGTTTAACGTTCTCGCCTCGCTTAAGAATGATTAACAACTCTTTTCCGCAAACATATTTTTTTGATGTTCTTAGGGGGGTGACGCCGACTGGGACACCGTCAATTGTTACAAATGCACCGCTGGGAATCGAAGAAATCTCCAAATTCTTGGTCTTAAATGTTCCAAAGTTGTTAGATGCGGTACCACCATTACTTTTGATGTTTGATGGCTCTCCCGCAATTGAAATGGACATTTGATCAATTAAGCTCAGCAAACTTCCCGCAGAGCAACTTGGGCAAATCTGAATTGCGCTCTTTTCGATTTTACCAGTTATGACATTGTTGATTTCAATCTGAACGATGAAGCCATCATTAGAGCTAGTAACTTCGGCATTGGCTATAAGTTCAGTGTTGAATTCTATTGCAAGATTTTGCGCACAGCTTTCGGCTGAACAGTCTTCCTTTTGAAATTCAACCTTAAGTTTGTCCTCGACAGCTGCTCCGGAAAAAACGTCAAAACCTTTTGAAAGGCCCTGTTGAAAAGCCGCTTGAAAGATTTTTTGTCTTTGAATTAGGTCAGGGCTGACGTTCACTGGAAACAGCACTAACGTCTCTCTCTGTTTCGCAAAGCTTGCAGTGGGTAAGCATACGACCAACGCGGATAACAATAAACACGCCCGCCATAAAAGATATCGTTTTCGGTTTATTTCAAACATGTCCAGTCATTAGCAAATTTGTAGCTTTCGTCAAAATATTTTCATTTAGAGATGTTCCGAAGCATTGCATCAGCGTTTGAGGTTTCCTTACGTCGACCCTGAGAGCCTCACGCAACTCTGTCAAAGACAGCTTAAGGCTGGGAATGGCTGGCGGCTTCTTGGAAAAAACGCCGTCAGGTTATTGTGCAACTGAGGGTGCACTCGATGCGTATTTGCAATGGCATATGGATGCGTTTTCGATGTACTCGTCAGATTATCTGGCGGCAATGGCGTATTTTCACGACAAGTTGCACAGTTTTGAGCCATCACTATTAGCGACCACTAAATCTTAACGCATTAAACTTTTTAGGTTTACTGCCATAAAAACAAAAACACCCAAATCGATGGCGGTCTCATTTGCACCTGTTCGGGTACCCGGGGTGGCCCTTGCGTGCCCCATGCGCGGATATCTTATCTTCTAATACGGGTCCACTATGGGTCCAGTTGGAGATAAATTGGCACGATTTTAGGTTTATTTGGCTATTTTGATTGATGGCCAAACATCACATGTGCTACAGGTGAAAAACCCTGAGAGTTTAATAACTTAAGCCCGTATGAGGTGGCCAGAACGGGGTGGGCATATTGTTCTCAATGGAGCGGCACATTCCCTTAGCAGGGGAGCGCCTTCGACCACTCGGCCACCTCTCCACCGCCGTTGATAGCGAAGGGGCGTCGGCTTTTCAAGCCAAATTGACGCCGGGTGCATTGTTTTCGTCACATTTTCAGTTGCAGCCGTAAGCGGAGCTTGCCGAAAGCGGCGGCGCAGCGCATATTCAGCGCATGTCTGTGTTGCGGATGCCTGTTGTGATTGCGTTGGCGGCGTTGCTGGCGGCGGCTTGTCAGCCGACCCCGAAGCCCGCGCCAAAGCCCGTTATGGCGCCGCCCAAGCCGATAATGGTGGCGCCGGAAAAGCCGGTTGAAGTGCCGTGCGAGGTAACCGACACATGTCCGGCCAAGCCGAAGCCACCGGCCCCGTTCAACATTATGGGCAAAGTGCTGGGCGATGCTTGCCCGAAAAAAAGCACGCTTTTGGCCGCGTATGCCAGCTGTCGCAATGGGCAAATTACCGCCATTAACATTGCCATTCCGACGCCCGATATGGCCGCCAAGCAGCGCGTGTTTGACCGCGCTTTGGAAAAATATGGCGCTCCCTATGAGGACCGCCATGGCGGCGTGCCGATGATCCATAAGGTGCGCATGCCCGACTGGGCCGCCGATAAAACGCCGCCTTATTTGGCCGAGACCCGCGATAAGCGATTTATTTTTTGGTGGATTGACGAGGTGGCCAAGCATTATCTTGCCGTGTCGGAGAGCGACAAAACGGTTGAGGTGCAATTGCACAGACTGGATCGTGAGGCGCGGCAACGGGCCAATAATTTGAAAATCAGAACCGATAAATTGGTCGAGCAGGGCAAGGCGCTGACCGAGGCCTTTTAGGGCGCTGCAACATCTAATCGCGCCAAGGAGGCGTATCACCCACATGAAACAAAATATCGCCATTATCGGCGGTGGCATGGCCGGTTTGGCAGCGACCACCGCGCTTGCACCGCATGCCGTGGTGAGCCTGTTTGATAAATCGCGTGGCCTGTCGGGGCGCATGTCGACGCGGCTGTCGCGCTATGATGGTGCGGCTTTCGCCTCTGATCATTTCGCATTTGATCATGGGGCGCAATATTTTCGTGCGGCGGACCCGGCCTTTATCGACTGGCTGGCCCCCTTGCAACAGACCGGACATGTGCATGAATGGCAGCCGCGCGCTGTCGCCATTGACGGGCAGGGCGGCATCACCGCGCAAGCCGATGCACGTGCCAAATATGTTTTTACGCCGGGCATGAATGCGATTGGCAAAACCCTTTTGGCCGGGCGGCCGCAGGTGAAGCTGTATCTCGATTGTCAGATAGACGGTTTGCAAAAAACCGATGGCGCTTGGCAGCTATCATCCGGCGATGATGGTTTTGGCCCGTTTGATGCGGTGGTGCTGGCCATACCGGCGCATCAGGCTGCTGTTCTGGTGCCGGAGGCGGCCAGTTTTGCCGCCGATTTGGGGGCGGTGACAATGCTCGGCTGCCACACGCTGATGTTGGGCTATGAGGCCGAAGAGCAGCCCGACTTCGCTTGGGATTGCGCGCATTTTGACGATGCCATGCTGGGCTTTGCCGCAGTTAACCATCGCAAGCCAAAGCGCAATGACAAGGCGACCTTGGTGGTGCAGACCCGCCATGATTGGAGCCAAGCGCATATTGAAGATGAGGTGGCCGAGGTGGCGGCCCAGATGAAAGCCCGCTTTGCACAGCTGACCGGCCTGTCGGTCGCGGCTTCCGGCTATGACCGCATTCACCGCTGGCGCTATGCCTCAACCGAAAAGGCGCTCGGCCAGCCCTATTTATGGGATGGCGCGCTGCAGCTTGGTGCGATTGGCGACTGGTGCACCGGCAGCAAGGTAGAAGACGCGTTTATGAGCGGCCACCGCATGGCAGCGGCCTTATTGGTTCAGTAATTTTCCTTGAACGGGCGAATGTCCAGCTCTTGCGTCCAAGCGGTGCGGTGTTGGTCGTGCAGCGCGAAAAACGCATCGGCAATGGCGCTGATTTTCAGCGCGCCGTCTTGGCCCAACCCGTCAATATAGTCGGGAAAGCGCGAGCGCACTTTTTCACCTTCAATAATGCCGTCAATCACCACATGGCCGACATGAATGCCCTGCGGGCCATATTCGCGGGCGATGGATTGCGCCATCATGCGCAGCGCGCCCTTGCCGGAAGCGAATGCCGAAAAACCGGCCTTTCCGCGCAATGAGGCGCTGGCGCCGGTGAACAGCAGGCTTTGCCTGTCCGTCTTTGCCTGCTGGGCAAGCATGACGCGCAATGTTGCTTGCGACACCAAAAACGCGCCCATGCAGCAGACCCGCCACATATCCTCATAGACCTGCGGCGTGACGTCGAGAAACTTGCCCGGCAGATTATTGCCGGCATTGTAAATCGTCAGTTCAAGCGCATGGCCGCTATCGGCGACTTGTGCCAGTGCCGCATTGACCTCAGCCTCGACGGTCACATCGGCCAACAGGGCGGTGGCGCTACCACCGGCCGCCTCAATATCGGCGACAACGGCGTCGATTTTTTCTTGCGTGCGGCCATTGACGAAGACGTGCAGTCCGCGCGCCGCTGCCCGATGGCATAATTCGGCGCCGACCCCTTGCCGCGGCCCGACCCCAAAGATAATTGCTGAATGGCTCATCATTGCCTCCCTAAAAACTTATGCTATGTTGCCGCCAATGAGGCGAGGCCGCAACGGCTTCGTGCAAAATTGGAGCCGAACATGTTTCGTGGGTCAATCACCGCCCTGATTACACCGTTTAAGGATGATGCTGTTGATGAAGCCGCGCTGCGCAAGCTGGTTGATTGGCAAATCAGCGAGGGTACGCATGGGCTGGTGCCGGTCGGCACGACCGGTGAAAGCCCAACGCTGAGCCCGGCCGAACATGCCCGCGTGGTCGAGATTGTCGTTGAAGCGACGGCCAAGCGCATTCCGGTGATTGCCGGTGCCGGGTCCAATGCCACGGCTGAGGCGATTGCCTTTACCGAGCATGCCGAGCAAGCCGGGGCCGATGGCGTGCTGCATGTCACGCCTTATTACAACAAGCCGACGCAAGACGGGCTGTATGCGCATTTTGAGGCGATCAACAATGCCACCAAACTGCCGATTATTGTTTACAACATCCCCGGTCGTTCAATTGTTGACATGACACCCGAAACAATGGGCCGCTTGGCGCAGCTTGAAAATATCGTCGGCGTGAAAGATGCGACCGCCGATTTGGCCCGCGTGGCACAACAAGAAGCGGCTTGCGGCGAGGGCTTCATCCAGCTTTCCGGTGAGGATGCAACCGCTGTTGAGTTTATCAAACAGGGCGGCCATGGCTGCATTTCCGTATGCTCCAATGTGGCGCCCAAGCAATGCGCGGCCATGCAGGAAGCAGCGCTGAATGGCGACTTTGCTGCCGCCGATGCGCTGTTGCACAAGCTGCTGCCGCTGATGGATGCGCTGTTTTGCGAAACCAGCCCGCAGCCGGTGAAATATGCCATGGCGCGGTTGGGCATTTGCCAAGAGGATATCCGTCTGCCATTGCTGCCCGCTTCGACCGAGGCGCGCGCCAAGGTTGACGCTGCGATGGATGGTCTGGGTCTCTAGCCATGTCTTCGAAAGCCGGCGGTCGCAAGAAAAATACAGCAGGCGACGGCACCATTGCTGAAAACCGTAAGGCGCGCCGCGACTACGAGATTACCGATACGATGGAAGCCGGCTTGGTGTTGAAGGGCACTGAGGTGAAATCTTTGCGCGGTGGCACCGTCAATCTCGGTCAGTCTTACGCCACGGTGCAGGATGGCGAAGCGTTTCTCATAAATGCCGACATTCCTGAATATACGCAGGGTAATCGGTTTAACCATAAGGCGACGCGGCAGCGCAAATTGTTGCTGCACCGCCGCGAGATCAACAAATTGATGGCCGCTGTGCAGCGCGAGGGCATGACGCTGGTGCCGTTAAAGCTGTATTTTAACGCACAAGGCCGCGTCAAACTTTTGGTCGGGCTGGCCAAGGGTCGAAAAAAAGCCGATCGCCGCGATGTCGAGAAAAAGCGCGATTGGGAAAGACAAAAAGCGCGGCTACTCAGATAGTCGCCCGCTTATACCGCGAAACACATCGTTAAACATTTCTTCGGTAAGGCGGCCGGTGTTGGTGTTATAGCGCGAGCAATGATAGCTGGAGACCAGCGTGAAGCTGCCGGTTGTATGGTGCATCTCATAGGCCGTTGCGTGGCCGAAGGGCGCATCCTTCAGCTTCACCTCACCGCCCAGCGCATTGACGGCGCGCAGCACGCTGTCATGCGAAATTTTGCCCAAGGACAGCACGACTTTCAGATTTGGCAGGCTGGCCAGCCGCGCCGCCAAAAACGGCCGACAGGCGTTTATCTCAGCCCCGACCGGTTTATTTTGCGGCGGCACACAGCGCACCGCATTGGTAATCATCGCGTTTTTGAGCTGCAGTCCATCATTGATATGCTTGTCATATTGGCCTTCGGAAAAGCCGAATTTATCCAATGTCGCATAGAGCAAATCACCGGCCCAATCGCCGGTGAAGGGGCGCCCGGTGCGATTGGCACCGGTTACGCCGGGGGCCAGGCCGACAATCAGCAGCTCCGCTTGCGCGTCGCCAAAGCACGGCACCGGCGCGTTAAACCAATCCGGTTCGGCAGCGCGATTGGCGTCGCGATAATCGGCAAGCCGCGGGCACAGGCGGCAATCTTTTTCAGGTTCGGGTTTGGGCATGGCATCTTCCAGCATAGGCGCATGATAAAGCGGTTTCGCCGACACACAAAGTCTTGTAGGAACAGCGAATGATTTATCTCGCATTGGGCAGCAATATGAAGGGCGATTTCGCATCGCCGCGGCAGCTTGTCGAAGCGGCCATCAGCAATTTGCCACTAGCCGGTGCGCATGTCGTCAAACAGGCGCCGCTTTATGGCTCGGCTGCTGTCGGTCCGCAGGTCGATGGCGCCCCGCAAGATGATTACGTCAATACGGTGGTGGCGGTGCGCAGCGTCACCCCCGCTGTCGGGCTGTTGCATCGGCTGCACGCACTGGAGGCCGCATTTGGCCGCATGCGTCGTATTCAATGGGGGCCGCGCACGCTGGATATTGATATTGTTAGCTATCATGGCGAAACCCATCAGCATGGCGCGCAAATTCCGCATCCACGGATGGAGATGCGCGCCTTTGTGCTGCAGCCGCTTTTTGATATTGCACCGGGCTGGCGGCATCCGCGCACCGGACAATGTCTCAAAACGCTGCTTTCGCAACTTCCTGCCACGGCACGCAAGGGTCTGAAAAGATTGGATTAAACCACTTTTTGGTTGCACTCGTCGGTTAACGGGCATAAAAAACCAGAAAACCGCATAAAGGATTTGAAAATGGCTCGTGTAACCGTAGAAGATTGCGTCGATAAGGTCACCAACCGCTTTGAGCTGGTGCTGTTTGCTGCCCACCGGGCGCGCGGCATGTCAGCCGGGGCTGAATTATTGGTCGACCGCGACAATGATAAAAATACTGTTGTCGCCTTGCGCGAAATTGCCGATGAGCAATTGGTGCCTGACGAAGTGCGCGAAGACCTCGTCAGCTCGTTGCAAAAACAAGTCGATGTCGATGAGCCGGAAGAAGATGTCATCGCCGCACCGGCTCTGCCGCATGCCGATTCTGCACAAATGGGTGCAGGGGCTGAAGAAATGGTTGAGATGAGCGAAGACGATATTCTTGCAGCGCTGCAATCTTTGGAAGCAGCCGGCCCGAAAGATAAAGGTGATGGTCGCGGCGAGTAACCCACCTGCCTCAAAACAACGGCGCATTGGGAGGGTTTGCCCATGATGCGCCAATATGAGCTTGTTGACCGCGTCAGCTCTTATGACCCGCAGGTCAATGAAGATCTCTTGAACCGTGCCTATGTGTTCGCCACGCAAAAGCATGGCGATCAAAAGCGCGCCTCCGGTGACCCGTATTTCTCACATCCGGTTGAGGTGGCGGGCATTCTCACCGATTTGCATCTCGACACGGCCAGCATTGCCACCGCGCTGCTGCACGACACAATTGAGGATACCGACACCTCTTTCGGTGAGATTGAAGACCTGTTTGGCCGCGAGATTGCCGATATGGTCAATGGCGTCACCAAAATGTCGCTTTTGGAATTGTCGGCCGAAGGCACGCCGCAAGCTGAAAATTTCCGCAAGCTGCTGGTGGCTACGTCCAGTGACATTCGTATTTTGTTGGTCAAGCTGGCCGACCGTTTGCACAATATGCGGACATTGCACTTCATCAAAAAAGAAGAAAAACGCCGCCGCATCGCGCAAGAAACAATGGACATTTACGCGCCGCTGGCCGGCCGCATCGGCATGCAAAACTTCCGCGAAGAATTGGAAGATTTGTCCTTCGCCGTCCTGAATGGCGAGGCGCGCGAATTGGTACAAGAGCGGCTCAATGAGCTGAACGAAGAAAGCGGCGATATGCTGGAAGAGATTTCCTACATGTTCTCTTCTTTGTTGTCGGAAAACGATATTAAGGCCGAGGTGTATGGGCGGCAAAAGCGGCCGTTTTCGATTTGGCGTAAGATGCAGAACAAGTCGATTTCGCTGGAGCAATTGTCAGATATTTTCGGCTACCGCGTGGTGACCGACAATAATGCCGATTGCTATCGCGCGCTTGGGGCGCTGCACCAGAAATATCAATATGTGCCGGGCCGCTATAAAGACTATATCTCCACGCCCAAGCTGAACGGCTATCAGTCCATTCACACCACGGTGGTCGGGCCCAATCGGCAGCGCGTCGAGGTGCAAATTCGCTCGCGGCAAATGCACGATATTGCCGAAAAGGGCATTGCCGCGCATTGGAGCTATAAAGACGATGACGCGGCCGCGCCGGATGTCGGCAAAATTGAGCCGTTTAATTGGCTGCAAGATATGGTGCAGCAATTGAAAACCGGCGAGACGGCGGAAGAGTTCCTTGAAAATACCAAGCTGGAATTGTTTACCGACCAGGTGTTTTGCTTTACGCCGAAAGGCCGTCTGATCGCGCTACCGCGTGGTGCCACGGCGTTGGATTTTGCCTATGCCGTGCATACCGCCATTGGCAATAGCTGCGTCGGGGTGCGCATTAACGGGCTTAAATTGCCGTTCCGCACATTGCTGAAAAACGGCGATGAGATCGAGATTATTCGTGGCGACAATATGCTGCCGTCAGAGAATTGGCTGCACCATGTCAAAACCGGTAAGGCACGGGCCGCCATTCGCCATGCCCTGCGCGAGCGCGAAGAGGCCGACTACATCAAGCTGGGCGGCCAGATGATTGACAATCTGTTTGCTGCAGAAGGGCTGGAGGTTGATGTCAGCGTGTTGGAGCGCGCCCTCGGCATTATGCATTATGAAACGCTCGACTTGCTGAAATTGGATGTCGGGCGCGGTGATATTTCTGCCGCTGATGTGCTGCTGGCCGTGATGCCGCCGAAAGCCAAACGCAAGCGCGATACCTTCCGCGAGGGGATGCGCAGCTTGATGCGCATGCCGGCTGAAGATGCGACGCGCCGTAAAACCATATTGCCGCTCAGTTCCGGCTTGCGCGGCACGGCGGTCAATATTGCCGACGCGTGTTTCCCGCTGCCCGGTGATGAGATTGTCGGCGTGGTCAGTAGTGGTAAGGGCGTGGTGGTTTATCCCTCTGCCGCGCCGCAATTATTAGACATTCCGCAAGAGCGGCAAGTGGCCATGCGTTGGGATGCCGATGCCGATGATTTGTTCGCCAGCCGTGTGCAATTGACAGTGGTCAACCGCACCGGTTCTTTAAGTGTGCTGACACAAACCATTGCCGATTTTGATGCCAATATCACCAATCTCAGCTTGATACAGTTGAACGATGATTTCTGCGATTTGACGGTTGATGTTGAGGTGCGCGATGTCGAGCATATGGAGCAATTGGTTGCCGCTTTGCAAGGAAGTCGCATCGTAAGTGCCGCGAATCGTATCATTTACAGCGCATAGAAAAAGCGCAGAGGAGACGTCATGACACCGGAAAAAGTCTTGCAGGAATTTCGTGCGGCGGGAGCTTTGCTGGAGGGGCATTTTGTGTTGTCATCCGGCTTGCACAGCCGCGCCTATTTGCAATGTGCCCGCGTGCTGATGCAGCCCAAGCGGGCCGCCAAACTGGCCAAAGCGCTGGCCGCGCAAATCAAGGAAAACGTCAAAGGCGACATTGATGCCGTGGTTGCGCCGGCCATGGGCGGTCTGATTATCGGCCATGAAGTGGCGCGGGCGCTCAATGTCGACTCGATGTTTTTGGAGCGGGTCGATGGCGAATTTACGCTGCGTCGCGGCTTTGCCTTGGTCAATAAGCCACGTGTTGTGATGATTGAAGATATTGTTACCACCGGCTTGTCATCGCGCGAGGCGATTGCCGCCATTCGCGCACAGGGCGGTAAAGTGGTCGGGGCCGGGTGTTTGATCGACCGCTCTAACGGCAAAGCCAAAATCGGCGTCAAATTAGCCTCTCTTGCGCGCTTGTCTATTGAGACTTTTGACGCAAATAACATACCTGAGGACTTGCAGTCCGTGCCGGCCATCAAGCCGGGCAGTCGAGGCCTGAAGTAAAGGACATTCATGTTCAAACGCCGTAATCCGCTGAGCTTTTCCGAGCGGCTGCGCCAATTTTTATGGCCGCGCGAAGGCTGGGTGCGCGCCACACGCTATATGTGGCAGCGCACGGTGCGGCTCAGCGGCACGCCGCATGACATCGCGCTGGGGCTGGCGATTGGCGCCTTTGTGTCGGCCAATCCGATACTCGGCACGCATATTTTGTGGGGCGCGCTGATTATCTACTTCATTGGCGGCAATTTTATCGCCTCCATTCTCGGCACGTGGGTCGGCAATCCCATCAGCTTTCCGTTTATATGGCTGGCCACTTATAATACCGGCAATTTTCTGCTTGGCGCGCGCGGCGATGCGGGCAATCTGCCGGAACTTAGCTTCAGCCTGTTTATGGATGCGCCGCTTGGTGCCTTGATACCGGTCATTGGGCCGATGATGCTGGGGTGGGCGCCGGTCGGCTTGGTGCTTGGCATTGCGGTTTATTATCCCAGCTATTGGAGCATTGAGACTTATCAAAAGCGCCGCGCAATTCGGCTTGCCAAAAAGCGCGAGGCAGCGGCTGAAAAAGGTGCTAAGTAAGCAGCATGTCTGTTGCTGAAAAACTGCGCCTCGGCGTCAATATCGACCATGTAGCTACCATCCGAAATGCCCGTGGTGGCCGCTTGCCGGACCCGGTGCGGGCGGCTGAAGTGGCGGCACAAGCCGGTGCTGACGGCATTACCGCTCATTTGCGCGAAGACCGCCGCCATATTGGCGATGCCGACATTGCGCCGCTGGCCAATGATATCGGCTTGCCGCTCAATTTGGAGATGGCAGCGACAGAGGAAATGCTGGCCATTGCGTTGAAGCACAAGCCGAATGCCTGCTGTATTGTGCCTGAAAAACGCCAAGAAGTGACCACGGAAGGCGGGCTGGATGTGGTGGCGCATCACAATCATTTGCCGCGCATTATCGACCCGCTGAAGCAAGCTGGCATTCGCGTGTCGCTGTTTATCGATGCCGATAAGCCACAAATCGAGGCTTCGGCTGATTTGGGGGCCGATATTGTCGAGCTGCACACCGGCACTTATTGCAATGCCCATCATGATGGCGATGAAGCCTTGTTCGCCGCAGAACTTGAGCGGCTGAAGCAGGGTGCCAAACTGGCCGCTGCCGCCGGGCTTGAAGTGCATGCCGGGCACGGCCTGTGTTTTGAGACGGTCAGCCCGATTGCTGCCATTCCTGAAATGGTTGAATTGAACATCGGTCATTTTCTCATTGGTGAAGCGATTTTTGTTGGCCTTGAAGGGGCGATTGGCGAAATGCGTCGGCTGATGCTGGAAGCACGAAAGACGGGCAGCGCCGGATGATTATCGGCATCGGTAATGATTTGATTGATATTCGGCGTATTGAAAAAACGCTGGAGCGGTTTGGTGACCGGTTTATTCAACGCCTTTACACGGATATTGAGCAACAACGCTCGGAGCGCCGCAAGCAGCGCGCAGCTTCCTATGCCAAACGGTTTGCCGCCAAAGAGGCGTGTTCCAAAGCATTGGGCACGGGCTTGCGGCAGGGCGTTTTCTGGCGCGATATGGGCGTTACCAATCTGCGTTCCGGCAAACCGACCATGCAATTGACCAATGGGGCGTTGGCGCGACTGGAGAAAATTACCCCGGCCGGCATGCAGCCGCAGATTGATTTGACCATTACCGATGATTTTCCGTTGGCGCAGGCGATTGTTATTATTTCCGCCGTGCCGCGTGCAGAGGATGACGCCTAATGTCTGACGCCACACCGCCCGAAAAGAAGCAGGACGGCTTTAAGGAAAACGCCCAAGTGTTTGTCGGCGCGTTGATTATCGCGCTGATTATTCGCTCTTTGCTGTTTCAGCCGTTCAACATTCCGTCCAGCTCCATGAAGCCGACTTTGCTGATTGGCGACTTTTTGTTCGTGTCGAAATTTTCCTATGGCTATTCGAAGCACAGTTTTCCGTTCAGCCTTGGTCCGATTGACGGCCGCACATCTGATGTCCGGCCGGAGCGCGGCGATGTGGTGGTGTTTAAGCTGCCGGCTGATAATCGCACGGATTTCATTAAGCGGGTCATCGGCCTGCCGGGTGACACAATTCAGATGATTAACGGCCAAGTGCACCTGAATGGCCAAGCGGTGCAGCGCGAATTGGTTGATGATTTTATCGAAGAGCAACGCAATGGCCGTGCCATCCGCATCAGCCGGTTTCGTGAAACGCTGCCGAATGGCCGCTCTTATTTTACGCTCGATCAAGTGAATAACGGCCCGGCCGACAACACGCCGCTCTATGAAGTGCCGGAAGGGCATTATTTCATGATGGGCGATAATCGCGATAATTCGACCGACAGCCGCTTTACCCGTTATGTCGGTTTTGTGCCGCATGAAAACCTTATCGGTCCGGCGCAAATTTTGTTTTTCTCTTTCGACGATCGCACACGCTGGTATGAATTTTGGCGGTGGCCGATTTCCGTGCGCTTCTCGCGCCTGCTGGATGCGGTGGAATAATGGACGGTTTGGCGGCCTTTCAGCAGCGGCTCGGCTACACATTTAGTGACCCGCGCCATTTGCACCGCGCTCTGCGTCATGCCAGCCTTGATATTGAAGACGATAATGAAAAACTTGAATTTCTGGGCGATCGGGTGCTGGGGCTGGTGATTGCCGAGCGACTGATTGCTGCCCATGATGATGAAGCGGAAGGTGCTCTGGCGCGCCGACTGGCGCAATTGGTGAGCCGCCGCATCTGCGCTGAGGTGGCGCGCGATATTGATTTGGCCGCCGTGTTGCGGGTTGATGATGGCATTCGCAAACAATCCGATGTGCCGCAAAATATTCTCGCCGATGGGTGTGAGGCCTTGCTGGCAGCGATTTATTTGGATGGCGGACTGGAAGCGGCGCGGCAGATTATCGAGCAGCATTGGCAGGCGCATTTCAGCCAGCAAATCGATGCGCCGATTGACAGTAAATCAGCCTTACAAGAATGGCTGATGCAGCGTGGCAAAGCCTTACCGAGTTATGAAATCATTGACCGCAGCGGCCCTGACCATGCGCCGCAATTTGCAGTTTTGGTCAGTTGCGATGACGGCACGGCGCAAGGCAATGGCCCGTCGCGCAAACTGGCCGAGCAGCAAGCGGCGGCCACATTATTATTGGTGTTACAAGAAGGAGAGGGCGGATGAGCCAGAAATGTGGATTTGTCGCCGTTATCGGCCCGCCCAATGCCGGTAAATCAACTCTGGCCAATGCGCTGGTCGGCCAAAAAGTCACCATTGTGACGCAAAAAGAGCAAACCACGCGGATGCGCCTGCGCGCCGTGGTAATGCATCAGCAATCGCAAATCATTCTGGTTGATACGCCCGGTATCTTCGCCGCCAAGCAGCGCTTCGACCGCGCCATGGTCAATGAGGTGTGGTTGGGGGTCGACGATGCCGATGAAGTGCTGGTGGTGTTGGATGCGGCGCGCACCGAAAAGCCGGAAATCGACCTGATGCTTGAGCGTTTGGCCAATGTCAAAAAGCGCGTCTCGCTGGTGCTCAATAAAATCGACACGGTGCGCAATGACAGTTTGTTGGCTTTGGTGCAAAAGCTAAATGAGCGGGTTAATTTCGCTGAAACCTATCTGGTGTCGGCGCTGTCGGGCGATGGCCTTGACCGGCTGAAAGACACATTGGCTGACGCGATGCCGGAAGGGCCATGGCTATATCCGGAAGATCAAGCGGCCGATGTGCCGTCGCTTTTGTTGGCCTCAGAGGTGATGCGCGAAAAGCTGTTTTTGCGCCTGCACCAAGAATTGCCTTATGCGCTGACCGTTGAGACGTATAAGTGGGAAAACAAAAAAGACGGCTCGGTGCGCATTGAGCAGACCGTCTATGTGCGCCGCGATGGCCAAAAGGCCATTGTGTTGGGCAAGGGCGGCAAGGCGATTAAGGAAATCGGGGCGCAGGCACGCGCCGAATTGGAAGACATGTTCGAGCGCCGCGTGCATTTATTCGTTTTCGTCAAAGTGCGGAAGAATTGGCAAGAAGACCCTGAGCGTTATCGCATGCTGGGCTTGGATTATAAGGTGTAACCCATGCAGTGGGAGGCGGAAGCGCTGATATTGGCGGCCCGCCCGCATGGCGAAAGCAGCGCTATTATCGATGTGTTTTCGCGCGATTATGGCCGCTTTGGCGGCTTGGTGCGCGGCGGCAATAGCCGTCGTCAACGGCCGGTGTTACAGCCCGGTAATATGGTCACCGCGACATGGCGGGCGCGGCTTTCTGAACATTTGGGCACAATGACGGTAGATGCCGGACGCGCTCATGCAGCCGAGGCGATGAGCGAACCGCTATTGCTGGCTGGCCTGTCGTCGCTCTGCGCGCTGCTGCAAGTGACTGCCGAGCGACAGGCCTATCCGCGCCTCTATGATACCGTGCAAGTCGTGCTGCAAGGGCTGGACGGGCCGGATTTATGGTTGCCGCTTTTGGCGCGTTTTGAATTGGCACTGTTGGAAGAAATCGGTTTTGGGCTTGATCTCAGCTGTTGTGCCGCCACCGGCGTGATTGAGGATTTGGCTTATGTCTCGCCGCGTTCCGGTCGGGCGGTCAGCCGCGAGGCGGCGCAGCCTTATCTCGATAAAATGTTTACCCTGCCGCAATTCCTGCTCGACCCGGCCATGCCGGCCGATGCGGCTGATGTGCGCGACAGTTTCATCCTATCCGGCCATTTTCTCGAAAGGCGGGTTTATCTGCCGAATAATATGAAGATGCCGCCGGCCCGCCAGCGCTTAATGGATATGCTGGCGCGGCAATAAGCGAATCTGGCATAACTCTGCCATGAGTGATGTTGATGATCTGCCGCAAGAAGAGACCGTAAGCCTGAAAGAAGCGCTGGAAAGCCGCTATCTTGCTTACGCTCTGTCGACCATTACCAATCGCGCGCTGCCTGATGTCCGCGACGGCTTGAAGCCGGTTCACCGGCGTCTGCTCTATGCGATGCGGCAATTGCGCCTCGACCCGGAAAACGGTTTCAAAAAATCGGCCCGTGTGGTCGGCGATGTTATCGGTCGTTATCACCCGCATGGTGACCAGGCGGTATATGACGCTCTGGTGCGTCTGGCGCAGGACTTTGCGGTGCGCTATCCGCTGGTCGACGGGCAGGGCAATTTCGGCAATGTTGACGGCGATAATGCGGCCGCCATGCGCTATACGGAAGCGCGGATGACCGAGATTGCCGGTATGCTGCTGCAAGATTTGGAAAGCGATACGGTCGATTTCCGCTCCACCTATGATGGCGAAGATGAAGAGCCGATTGTGCTGCCGGCTGCCTTCCCCAATTTATTGGCCAATGGTGCCTCCGGCATTGCCGTTGGTATGGCGACCAGCATTCCGTCGCATAATGTTGATGAATTATGCGCGGCAGCGTTGCATTTGCTGAAAAAGCCCAATGCGCGCATCGACACGCTGATGGAATACGTCAAAGGTCCGGATTTCCCGACCGGCGGTATTTGTGTCGAAAGCCCGGAAGCCTTGCGCGAGGCCTATGCCACCGGTCGCGGCTCCATGCGGGTGCGGGCCCGCTATGAGGTTGAGGAAAAAACCCGTGGCACATGGCAAATTGTGGTGACGGAAATCCCTTATCAAGTGCAAAAATCGCGCTTGATTGAGAAAATTGCCGAACTGATGAATGCCAAGCAATTGCCGATGCTTGACGATATTCGCGATGAAAGTGCGGAAGACATCCGCATTGTCATTGAGCCGAAAAGCAAGAATTTGAACCCTGAGCAGGTGATGGCGGTGCTGTATAAGCAAACCGATTTGGAAAGCCGCTTCTCGCTCAATATGAACGTTATTGATAATGAGGGCGTGCCGCGTGTGCTGGGTTTGCGCGATGTGCTGTTGCAATGGCTGGCCCACCGCAATGATGTGCTGGTGCGCAAGTCGCAGTTCCGCCTCGATAAAATCACTTCCCGTCTTGAAGTGCTGGACGGCTATCTGATTGCCTATCTCAATCTTGATGAAGTCATCCGTATCATTCGTGAGGAAGACGAGCCGCGCGATGAGATGATGAAAGCCTTCAAGCTGAGCCAAGTGCAGGCCGACGCGATTTTGAATATGCGTCTGCGTGCCCTGCGCAAGCTGGAGGAAGACGGCATTCGCACCGAGCATGCGGCGCTGAGCGATGAGATGAAAGAGCTGCAAGCGCTGCTTGCCTCGGACGATAAGCAGCAGGCGGTAATTGCCGGTGAGCTGAAAGAGTTGCGCAAAGCGTTTGGTCCGAAAACCGAATTGGGCAAACGCCGCACCGTGTTTGAAACCATTGATGAGGCGGCCGAAGTGCCGTTGGATATTTTGGTCGAAAAAGAGCCGGTAACCGTTGTGCTGTCGGAAAAAGGCTGGATTCGGGCCATGAAAGGCCATGCCGAAAATGGCAGCAAGCTGACCTATAAGGACGGTGATAAGGCCGACTTTGTGCTGCATGCCATGACCACTGATAAGCTGGTGCTGTTTGCCTCAAACGGGCGCGCCTATACGCTGGATGTGGCCAAGCTGCCCGGTGGGCGCGGCCATGGGGAGCCGGTGCGGCTGTTGATCGATTTGCAGCCTGCCGAAGCGATTATCGAAGCCTTTGTGCATGTGCCGGGGCGTAAACTGCTTGTCGCATCGCGTATCGGCAATGGCTTTATCGTTGAAGAAAACGAGCTGATTGCCAACCGCAAGGCGGGCAAGCAAGTGCTGAATATCAAAACGCCGGATGAAGCGGCGATTTGTGTACCGGCCATTGGCGACCACATTGCCGTGCTGGGTGAAAACCGTAAGCTGCTGTGTTTTGCCATGGCCGATGTGCCGGAAATGGCGCGCGGCAAGGGCGTGCGTTTGCAGCGCCATGGTGACGGCCATTTGGCCGATGCGCGCTGTTATGTCGAGGCGGAGGGTCTGAAGATTACCGACCGCGCCGGACGCGAAAGGGTGTTTGACGATTTGGCGGAATGGAAAGGCTTGCGCGCGCAGGCCGGTCGAATCCGTCCCAAAGGCTTCCCGACCGATGGTCTGATGGGTCCGGCTTTCCCGAACCGTTTGTAGAGCACTCAGTCAACCAGCGTGAAGCTGGCTTGCCCTTCATAGTTCCAAAATTTGATGCGCAGATTATAAGTGCCGGCTTGATAGCGGCTGCTGTCGAGCGGCACTTGGCGAATTTCTTCCAGCACTTGATTGGCCGCCAGCTCGGTGCTGCTAATGGTTTGCGTGCAAACCTCAGGTCGCCGCACCGCTTGAATGAAACCGCCATCCTCGGTTGTCACAACATAACGAAACACTTTGCATGGCCCGTCCGCGGTCAGAGCGACAGCGTTGTTTTGATTATTGACCAGCCGCAGCACCACCGGCAGCGGGGTGGTCTTCTGCCGCTTTTGAATTTGGTGTTCAATCGGCACGCCGACTTCAAGGCCGGTTTCGCCACTACCGACACGGCCATCATCGCGGTTCAAAAACCCCAAAACGGTAATGATGACAATGGCCCCCAAAGTGGTGACCATCATATTCGGCAGTTTCATGCGTTAGCCCCCAAATACTTGCTCAGGTAGCCAAGTGGCCAATTGCGGGAAGGCAGCCAAAATGCCCAGCATCACCAATTGGATGATGACAAACGGAATGGCGCCTTTGTAAATCTGTGCGGTCTTGATGCTTTCCGGTGCCACGCCGCGCAAGTAGAACAACGCAAAACCGAAGGGCGGCGTCAGGAAGCTGGTTTGCAGGTTGAGCGCCATCATCACGCCCAGCCAAACCGGATCGACATCCATGGCCAGCAAAATCGGCCCGACAATCGGCACCACGACAAAAATGATCTCAATGAAGTCGAGAAAGAAGCCGAGCAGGAACATAATCAGCATGACTAAGGCGATGGCCGTCCATTTGCCGCCCGGTAGGTCTTCCAGCACGGCTTGAATGGTTTCATCGCCGCCAAGACCGCGGAACACCAGCGAGAACAATGCCGCACCAATGAGAATGGTGAACACCATAGAAGTGGTGTAAGTGGTTGAGCGCACGACATTGCGCAGCACATCTTGCTGCCAAGCGCGATACAGGCTCAAAGCGACACTGGCAATCAGCACACCGCATAAGCCCAACGCGGCAGCGATGCCCAAATAATCGGTGATGGAAATTTCATCGCGGGCAATCCGCAAATCCATCATACCGGTCAGCAGCACCAGCAGGAAGAGCGACAGGGCGCCAAACTTAATCAGCCGCCCTTGTTCGCTCAGCCGGTCACCGGCCAGCAAAATCGTGCCCAGCGCGCCAACGGCGGCCGCCTCGGTCGGTGTGGCAATGCCACCCAAAATTGAGCCAAGCACGGCGATAATCAGCAAAATCGGCGGCAGCAGCGCCTGCAACAGGGCCGGAACGGAAACATCCTCAGGTTCAGCCGGCGGGGCCTTGTGCGGCTGTGTGTAGGCCACAGTCAGCTGATAGGCGATATACAGCGATACCAACACCAAGCCGGGGATAAGCGAACCGGCGAATAATTCGCCGACCGATACAGTATCAGGGGCGAAGATGCCTTGCTCCAATTGTGCCTTTTGGTAGGCATTGGCAATCACATCGCCCAACAGCACCAAAACAATGGATGGCGGAATGATTTGCCCCAGCGTGCCGGCGGCGGCGATGGAGCCGGTGGCCAATGACGGGTCATAGCCGCGCTTCAGCATGGTCGGCAGCGACAGCAAACCCATAGTGACCACTGTGGCACCGACAATGCCGGTTGAAGCCGCCAACAATGCACCAACAATAGAAACGGAAATGCCCAAGCCGCCGCGCAAAGTGCCGAACAAGCGCGACATGTTTTCCAACAAGTCTTCGGCGATGCGGGCGCGTTCCAGCATGGTGCCCATAAACACGAAAAGCGGCACTGCCATCAGCACTTCATTGGTCATGGTGCCGAAAATGCGTTGCGGCAGTGCTGAAAAGAAACCTGTGTCAAACACATCAAACCATGTGCCGACAAAGCCGAACAGCATGGCCACACCGGCCAGGGTGAACGCGACCGGAAAGCCGGTCATCAGCAGGGCGCAAGCCACTGCAAACATAATCAGATCAAGCGACTCACCCATTTTGCGTCTCACCTTTGAAAACAAAAATGCCGTTTTTCAAAATTCCGGAGACGGCTTGCAGCGCCAATTGCACTGAGAAGGCCAAAATCACCGTTTTTAAAAG
>JBMHCM010000034.1:0-20544 GCA_049889915.1 Parvibaculales bacterium | reverse complement strand
GCAACCCTTCCAGATGCACACCCTTAATCAGGTTTTCGCCCTTTACATCAAGGCGCGCTATCAGCCTGACTATCTTATCTTCCATTAAGTACGGGCCCCTTCAATTATCGTTCTGAATTGTTCAAAATCAGCGGCATTGTCGATATCAATAGATCGGTTTTCGGGCATTTCATAAGCAATCGTGAACTCGTCAACAAATTGCTCAGTCTCAAGCAGACGGTCAATGCGGGCAAGGTAAATTGCGCCGGTCAGGCGATAGATTTCCGGCTGATCCTGCCGACGTGCTGACGTATTATGGCCAGGGAGAAGACTTTCCAACCGACCATCCTCACTTAACGCATACATCAGGTAAGGCGACTGGGTCACCCGGCACACGGATGCGCATGACGGCGCGCCAGATGCGCGCATCAAATCAACGGCTGCGTCTATGTCTGCCGCCTCTCTGAGTGGCGAGGTGGGTTGCAGTAACATAACATAGTCATAGCCGGAAACTTGAGTAACCGCGTGACGAATAACCTCAAAGGAGGAAGCAACATCACTTGCCAAGGCGGGCGGGCGCTGAAATGGTACATCACATGACCACCGCTTAGCCGTTTCAATAATTTCTTGGTCGTCAGAGGACAATATCACCCTATCAATTGAGTGAGCGGCCTGCGCTGCCAAGATCGTGTAGGCCAGAAGCGGTTTACCATCGGCCTCCATAATGTTTTTCCCCGGAAGGCCTTTTGAACCGCCCCGCGCCGGAATGACAGCCAGAATTTTTTCATTATTTTCCATGAGATGAGGCTGTCTCTTACTCAAGATCAAGACGGGCGATGCCGCAGGCGCCACTCGCCAATGTTGTCATTGTCATAAACGACTTCCCATAAATGCGGCGACCGAAACCGATCACAAGTGGCAAAAAACTCTTCTCGCGTCATGCCGATATAATCAAGAAACTCAGCCTCATAACGAGCCGGATATTCGCCCTCATAGCGATTCATCAGGGCGAGGCCCTCATCTTTAGTAATATGATGATTGCGAATTTCTTGTGCCGAATCCATCATTGCACGACCAACACCAAATTTAATCCAGCGCGTATAATAGAAGAAGCCATCAACCTTATCATCCAGACTATTATATTTCGAATAAGTGCCCTCGGTCCGAACAGGATTAGCTTCAAAACCCGTATTGTCCACAGCGTAATAATAGGCCTCTTGCGGCACCCATTTTTTGTAATAGCCGAGATATTTGAATTCGATACCCTTTTTCTCAAGAACATCTGGCGCCATTGGAAGGTAACTTTTCAAATCGACCAATGGCACACCTTCATCTAGGTATTCGCCGATTTTTTTGCCTCCCAGATAAACATCTCTGACATCCGTATCACCAAAATAATCCAGCGAATAACCCTCACTTTCCAAGTCATCATCAGCCTTAGAATAAGAGGATGTTTTGTGCGAGACCTGTTCGCCGTACTCCCCCGGCATTTCCCCATAAAAAATTAAAGGAATGTTGAGACGCGCCGCCATTTTGGCAACAAATGTTTTTTGCCCAAGAATGAATGGTTGGAATGGGTGCAGCAAATTGATGGTGGCATTTCGGGTCAGCAACCGATGAATTTTGCCATTCGGCGTATACAAATAGTTATCGAAGCCGCCCTCATGCAGCCAGTTCTGGAAATTTTTCCAACCGATATCCGTATATAGGTGCGGAGCCCATGTAACGGTGAGCGGGTTCATTCCATATTTGTACTTCAAGAGATGTGATTGCATGGCGCTATCCTTGCCGCCACTGCCACCGACAATGCAATCATAGCTACCGTCAGTTTTGCGATATTCATCGCACAAGGCAATCAATTCGCGCTCCCGTTCATCCCAATCAATCTCGCCATTTTCCTTCAAGGCGTTGAAATTGCACGCATGGCAGACGCCATTTTCATCAAACGCCATGGTTGTTTTGGTTGAGTCCTTATTGTGAGCATATTCGTTACTGGACATGGGCTGCTGATTGGACATGTTGCATTTTTTGCAAAACTGCACGTCGCGCGGCAATCCGTACAAAACATCAAGCTCGCTTTCTGGCTTGGAAAATAACGACAAATCAACTGACGACGTTGGGGTGATTTTCATATTTTCAATCCTGATTTTACTGTCTTAACTATTTTCAACATCCGTTGACAAAGATGCTGCCCGTAAATCGCTTGGTCGCCCGACGTCCAGCCAAGCTTCGTAAATTGGGTATACCACAGTTCGTTTTTTTTCTTGCCTTATCCGATCAAATAAAATCGGCATATCGCAGGCTTCATTTTTGGCCAAAAGAGGCAAACAATCCGGCTCCACTACATAGACACCGGCATTGATATGGCTCCGATAGATGGGCTTTTCCTCAAATTCGATTATGTCCAACCCGTCAGTTGCGACCACCCCAAAGGGGTTTTGCATTTCGTGTGGGCGGACTGCCATCGTCGCGCTTGCTTGATGAGACGTGTGATAGTGCAAAATTTCATCATAGCGAATACTGCTTAGCACATCCCCATTGGAAATCAGAAGTGGGTGTTGCGGCGTGAAATCCAACAAACTTAAAGCGCCGGCCGTCCCCAATGGGCTACTCTCTTGCACATATTCAATTTCGACGTCAAAAGTACGCCCATCGCCGAAATAATCTACGATCATTTCGCCGAGATAATTGACTGCAATAATGAATTTAGAAACACCGCATGTCTGCGCGCGCTCGATAATGTGCTGCAACATGGGCTTACCACCCACATCAAGCATGGGTTTAGGGCAGTTTTCAGTATGCGGTCGCATGCGGGTACCCTTGCCACCGGCCATAATCACCATGACATTACTGAGCGATGCCCCAGATACCATTTCATCCCAGAAATGAAGACCGACCACCCTATCGCCCTCGTCAACAACTGGAACCTGATTGATTTTTCTGTCTCGCATAATCTGCAAAACAGTTTCGCGCGGCATCTGACTTCCAACTGTCGTGGGATGACGCGATATTATGTCGGATATGGAATGCTCCAAGCCATATCCCTTTAAGAAGGCGCGACGAATATCACCATCCGTCAAGGTTCCCTGCAACACGCCCTCGCTATCAACGACCAATACAATTTGCAGGCTGGACGCCTCCAAACTTGCAATCGCCTCCTGAAGCGAACTACCAGCCGGTAAAAGTGTTTTGCGCCAGTCTAGTTGCAAACTTGTATAATCGGACATGGCATAATCACCCGTATTTCTGTTTCTGACGGTCAGTGACGCCTAGTGTAAGTCAAAAAATGGTTTTTTCAGCAAATTGTCAAATTTCTGACTTCGCAAAACATCAACAATTTGCTTGCTGGCCCCAGCGCGCCCATAGGGATTATCGAACATCCTAATATCTTTTGCAAAGTCGTCACTGGATAGGCGACTGAGGGCTCTGCTTATCGACTGGTAATCTGATTCACAATCTATAACACTTCCCGCTCTCAGGCGTCCCTTTTGCCGATCACCAATATTAATAGTCGCCGTATGCAATGATGGCGCTTCGATCAAACCGCTAGATGAATTGCCAATAACAGCGTCAAACTCTTTTAGACAGGAAAGATAACGCTTCTGCCCGAGCGATTGATATAGCCGCATATGCGGTCGGGTAGCTACAAAATCGGTCAAATGTTTTGTCAAAGCCTGCCCACCGGGATCAGCATTGGGTTGGGTAAACACAATATGTGTATCAGTCAGAGTATCCAGAGCCTTAAGGAGTTCATCAAATTGTTCAACTGGATTTGCGGATCCAATGGTTTCAGGATGGTAGGTAACGATATAGTTCTTCGAACACAAAGTGAAATTAAGAGCACTCTGCAATTCTTCCCGGCTTAACAAAGACTCGTTCTCAATCGCATCCAGGCCCAAGGCACCGACCTCAAAAACATGATCAGGATTTTCTCCAAGTTGAACAACGCGCCTGGCATAAGCCTCTGCGGCAACAAAGTGAAGATGGGACATTTTGGTAACGGCATGGCGGATTGATTCATCAAACGCACCTTCCGTAATTTCGCCACCATGCAAATGTGCGACAGGAATGCCACATATCAAAGCAGCGCTTGCGGCCGCCAGAACTTCAAATCGGTCACCCAGAACAACAATAATATTGGGTGAAAGCCGCAAAAACTCGGCAGCTAATTTTGTAGTAGCTTGGCCGGTAGCGGCAGCAATAGCTGCCCGACCGTCGTCCTGCAAATCTAAATGGACCCGCCCATCAATGTGGAAGCCGGCATCAATTATCTCATTAATTGTCATCCCGTGAGCGGCTGATAAATGCGTTCCGGTGACAACGGTCTGTAGCTCGAGCGCGCTACCGTCACTCAGCCCCTGCATAAGCCAACGCATGAGGCCGAATTCCGCTCTTGATCCGGTTACGATACAGATTTTCCGGCTCATATTTCAATAGCCTCGTCCTGCTTAAAGCTTTTTTTAGCCCTTTGCCCCACAACCTCGTCCCACCGCATTGGTGACAAACCATCCCCTGGCCTTTTGACCGTTAGATTTGTTTCACTTAAAATCTCGCCGACAGCAATATCACACGCCGCCACAATCGACTTGCGCGCCACAATTTTATTTCTCAATTCGCTGGGCGTTGGCTGCTTGACGCCATCACCCATCGCACATTCGACATTACGAATTGCCGATATCATCGCGGCTAATTCATCCGGTTCTAAACTTGCCTTGTGGTCCGGGCCAGGAAGGCCTTTATCCAGCGTGAAGTGCTTTTCAATAACGCGTGCACCACGGGCAACAGCCGCAACGGCCACCTCTAGACCAGCAGAATGGTCTGAATACCCCACCGATACGCCAAAATGCTTCGATATGGTGTTGATAGCGCGCAAATTTAATTCACCATAGGGCGCAGGGTACTCTGTCGTACAATGCAGCACGGTAATTGTTTCACGCCCGCAGCCGGCCCCTTCCAAAGCAAGTATCGCCGCTTCAATTTCACTCATATCGGCCATGCCGGTGGATAAAATTATCGGCAGTCGCAAAGCGGCAGCGCGACGCAGCAATGGTAAATTGGTAAGTTCGCCTGACGGGACCTTCACCATATCCAAACAATCAAGCCGAGATAAAAAGTCGAGACTTTCAATATCAAATGCGGTCGACAAAAAGCCGATATTGTTCGCTCGACAATGTGCGATCAGCATTTCGTGTTCTGTCTTGCTTAACTCCAGTTTTTTCAGCATATCAAATTGGTCTTCGTCGCTACCGGTATTATCTCTTTGATACTGCGCCTTCGGCGCCCCTTTGGTAACGAGTGAAGCCGCAGAAAAAGTCTGAAACTTGACATAATCTGCGCCCGCCTCCGCGGCCACGTCAATCATTTTTTTGGCCAAATCAATATCACCATTATGATTGACGCCAGCTTCTGCGATAATGATAGTCATAAGACAAGCTTCCGCGCAGGCACACCAATATAGGTTTCACCTGCTTCACAATCAGATGTTACGACGGCACCGGAACCAATTACGCAATTTTCACCAATTCGCCGTCTTTGCCCATTCTTCCCTTGGTTGATAACAGCACTGGCCCCGACCCAAGCTCCTCGCCCAATGTGCACATTTCCGAGAACGCACGCTTGAGGCGCTATGGTGACATAGTCTTCGACAATACAATCATGACTAATGGTTGCGTTGAGATTAAGAATAGAAAAATCACCGATTTGTGTATCGCAGGTGATCCGACTGCCGGCACAAATGATAAGGCCGCGCCTTTCTTCGAGCCTCTCCCTTTGACCATAACCAAATGTGGCGGAGGGGTGGATGAGATTGGCAAATTGCAGCTTACCAGCGTAAGACAGTGCTATTTCTTCGCGCACAGAACCTTCGCCAATGGCGATAACGTATGGCATATCGGCATGGTCCATTATCTCGCTTTCGAGCACCACATCCTCGACGCCAGAAAAACTGTTTTTTTCTGCTTCGTCGGAAGCAATAAAAACGCTTTGCAAGGAAAGGCTGTTGGCGATATCTCGCGCTTCACGGGCCATGCCACCCAAACCAAAAATGCCTATTTTTTCCATTATGAAAACTTACTTGATGGAACACCACTCGGCAAATTTACTACTCTGTCCTCTAGCCACTCTGCATTACTCATTGGGCCTTTTAGGCAATTTGCGAACATTGGGAGGCTAGACATCAACCGCCAAACCGGACGGGTCATGATATGAGCCGCGTTTGTCGCATCAAGCAGTTCATCGCGCTGTTTTCGATCATTACAAATAACCGCATTGAGCCAATAATTTGAGCGACAGCCGTCAGGCTCTTTAAAGAACGCCACATCATAACCGTCAAAAAACGCAGCATAATCTTCGGCCAATTGCCTTTTTATTGATATGAACATATCGATTTTTGATAGCTGGGCACAACCAAGGGCCGCGTTTAGGTTTGGCATCCGATAATTATAACCGACCTCATCGTGCAAATATTCAAAACCCTTGGAAGCCTTGGCAGTCGTCGTTATGTGCTTGGCACGAGCTGCCACTGCTTCATCTGCCAAAAGCGCACCACCGCCACCGGTCGTAATGATTTTGTTGCCGTTAAAACTTAAAGTACCGACAGTGCCGAAAGTTCCGACATGTTGACCCTTGTAAAAACTTCCGAGCGCTTCGGCCGCATCCTCAATAATAGGTATATTCCAAGCGGCGCACACTGCCACCAGCCCATCAATATCTACCGGATGTCCAAATGTATGCATGGGTACACAAGCCGATATACGCTGACCGCTGGCTTTCGCAATCGGGCATTCGCCATCCCGTTTTTCCGCATTATCGTCTAGCCATTCAGCCACGGCTGCGGGCGACAGTCCCATCGTTGCCAGATCCACATCCACAAAAACCGGCTCGGCACCGCAATAAGAAATGGCATTGCATGTAGCCACAAAAGAAAGCGGTTGGGTAATCACCAAGTCCTTAGGCTTCACATCACAAACAATCAAAGCTGCGTGCAAAGCGGCCGTGCCATTGACTGTTACCACCGCCTTCGGAGCCGAGACAAAAGTGGAAAGTTCTTCTTCAAAGCGGTCAACATAATGCCCGACACTAGACACGAAGGTAGAGTCAATTGTGTCGCTTACGAATTTCTTTTCTTCCGCGCCAAAAACCGGTTCGTGCAAAGAGACCGAACCATCCTGGATAAATTGCTGTCGGATAAATTGTGTAAGCGCGCTAATCATGACGGCTATACATTATAAATATCAGTTTTATATTTGGCTAAGTTCTCGGATTCGGTAAACCAGGAAATCGTGTGCTGTAGCCCCTCTCGAATATCAACTTCAGGCTTGAAACCAGTCAAATCGCTCAATTTTTGATTGTCACACCACAGCCTGAAAACTTCTGATTTCCCGGGCCTTATCCTTTGTTCTTCCCTTATAAATTCGACATCGCTATCCATCAGATCGCGAATTAATTCCAATGTATCGGCAATGGAAATTTCAAAATTCGATCCTATGTTGATGGTCTCACCGATCGCTGCATTACTCTCCAGCAGAGCCAAAAACCCACTACATGTGTCGAGAACATAATTGAAATCGCGGGTTGGCGAAACGTCACCCAATTTGATTTGTTTTGCGCCGTTCGCAATTTGACTGATAATTGTGGGGATTACAGCGCGGGCAGATTGTCGAGGTCCGTATGTATTAAATGGGCGCGCAATCGTTACCGGCAAGTCAAACGCATTGAAAAAACTCATGGCCATTGCGTCAGCTGCAATTTTCGATGCGCTATACGGCGATTGCGGTTGTAGCGGATGAGCCTCGTCAATCGGCACATATTGAGCCGTGCCATAAACCTCGCTGGTGGATGTGTGAATTACACGGTCAACATTGTTTTCTATGGCCGCTTGGCAAATATTCAACGTCCCTTTGACATTGGTATCCACATAACTATCTGGCGCGACATAGGAATAAGGGATGGCAATAAGGGCAGCGAGATGCATAACTGCGTCGGTATCCTTGGTAATGGTTCTGCAAAAATGCGGGTCGCGAACATCTCCGGTCAACACTTCGACATCGGCTAAGCAATCGACATCGTCAAGCCAACCCCAATTGTTGAAAGAATTATACTGCGCTAAGGCTTTTACTTTGAAGCCGCGCTTGACCATTAACTCTGTCAAATGCGAACCGATAAAACCGTCGGCTCCTGTGATTAGAATATTTTTCATGGCTGTTTTCCGGCCTTTTCATCAAAATCACCCAATGCGCATACAACCGTTTCAATATGAGCATCAGACATATCAGGGTAGATCGGTAGCGACAGAATACGCGATTGATGATGATGCGCGATGGGAAAATCATTTGGCCCATGCTGAAAATGCGAATAGGCGTCCAAAAACGGCAGGGCTGTTGGGTAGTTTATAACTGTTTGAATGTCGTTGTCTGATAAATGAGCTCGAAGGGCGTCGCGATGTTCAGTTCGAATAACAAATAAATGCCATACATGGGATACTGCATCGGCCACCGCAGGCAGCACGATATCCGGAATATCTGCCAGCTTCGCTTTATAAATGTCAGCCAATTCCTGCCGCCGTTTGGTCCAGTCTGGCAGATGTGGCAATTTCACATTCAAAATCGCCGCCTGCAGGCCATCCATCCGACTATTGATGCCCTCAATTTCATGCGAGCCTTTGACCAAGCCACCATGCCGCGCAAAACGGGCTGCTCGGCGGGCCAAGTGCGCATCAGAGGTCACAAGAGCACCGGCATCTCCCATCGCCCCGAGGTTCTTTCCGGGGTAAAATGAGAAGATGGCCATATCACCGAAAGAGCCAACTTTCTGACTGTTAAAAGTCGCCAAATGTGCTTGCGCGCAATCCTCAACCACCCAAAGCGCATGCTTTTTAGCGATCTTCATAATTTCGTCCATCTGCGCCGGATGACCGAACAGATGCACCGGAATAATACCAACTGTCTTGTCGGTTATCAGTTGTTCGATTTGGCTGTTATCTATGGTGAAGTCAGTGTCACGCGTATCGCAGAAAACCACCTTGCCGCCGGCCTGCGTTACCGCCTCGGATGTCGAAATCCAAGAATGCGCGGGTACGATAACTTCATCGCCTTGCTTTACGCCCAAAGCGTGCATTGCGATGTAAAGAGCGTCAGTGCCGTTTGCGCAAGACACGCAATGCTCACCTTCCATCATCGCGGCGAAGCTTTCTTCAAACGCATCAACTTCCGGCCCGCGCACGAAGGTACCGTTCTCAATCGTTTTAGCTATTGCGGCATCAATTTCATCTTTGAGACCAAGATATTGTTGATGCAGATCATTAAAAGGTACATGCATGGTTCTACTTCAATTTCACGCAAGGGTTACCGGCATAGGCACCCGGTTCTGTGATGTCTTTCGTGACAACCGCCCCGGCGCCAATCACAACATGGTCGCAAATGCTGACGGGTAAAATGGTTGCATTGCTGCCGATTGAAACATGGTTGCCGATTTGTGTCTTCTGCCATAAAGATTGATCGCCGCCGGCCGGGCCGCCTTTTGCAAAGCGGTCGTTAATGAACATAACGCCGTGGCCGATAAAACAATCCGTACCAATCGTCACCAATTCACAAATAAAACTGTGCGACTGCACTTTGCTGCGCGCGCCGACCTGCACGCCCTTTTGAATTTCAACAAAAGGCCCGACAAAAACACCATCGTCCAACCGACACTCATATAGGTTGGACGGCTCGATTATCGTGACATCGTCACCGCAGTTTACGTCACGGATGCTGGCGGAGATTTTGCGCATTTTTACCCGCGCCCCAATCGCGACTTTTTCGGGTTGAACCGCAGAAACACCTCTTTACCAGTCTCAATCGACTCATAAATCGCATTGATTAACTCTAGACTTTTCCGCCCCTGCAAACCGTCAACCAAGGCCTGCTTTTTGTTGGTGATGCAATCAACCACATGCTCATAATAGGCCTGGTGTCCAAAACCATACACATTAGGCGGGTTAACACTGTATTTTTCAAAAACATCTGCGTCGCCGGGCTTCTCTTCAGCAAAGTTCCAATGCCGCATCTCATTGACGGCAAAGCCGCCAATTTCCACTGTACCGGTCTCTCCCAAAACAGAGATTGATCCTTCCAAATCTTTTGGACGCACGGCTGTTGTCGCTTCGATAATGCCAAGCGCGCCGTTTTTAAACTTGAGCGTGACGATTGCGGTATCTTCAGCTTCAATATCCACCAGCGCCGTAGCGCTTTTGGCAAACACGCTCTCCACGTCGCCCATGGTCCATTCCAACAAATCAATATGGTGACTGGCCTGATTGGTCAGCACACCACCATCATAAGCCCATGTGCCGCGCCAGTCGTCCTGATCATAGTAGGCTTGCGGACGGCACCAGCGCACCCGCACCGTACCCAATACCAATTTACCGAAACGGCCTTGCTCCAAAGCCTCTCGCATCGCCACCACCGGCACGTTAAAACGGTTTTGCTTCACAACAAAAAGCCGAACGCCATGCCGATCGCAAGTTTCGATCATCTTATCGGCGTCCTCGAGGGTCAATGCCATCGGCTTTTCAACCACAATATCGGCGCCATACGGGGCAAGTTCAATGACATGTTGAGGGTGCAACCCACTTTCCGTCAAAACGGTCACGACATCCGGTTTTTCGGCGCGCATCATGTCATGCATGTCCGCATAGGCCGGCACATTTTTGGCCGTGCCTATTTCATCGGCGCGCTGTTTTTGCTTGTCGGCTACCGCAATCAGCTTGGCACCGGAAATTTGCCCGTCACCGAGCAAGTCAGAGTGCCGTTTTGCAATACGCCCACAACCGACCAGTGCGAATTTTAACATGGTTATTCATCTCACTAACAATGCAGTAAAGTGTGGTCGCAAGTTAGAAACGCCAGAACTTGCAAACACCGCCAAATATCTTCGACAAAGTAACGGTTTGTCTATCTTGTGAACAGCGTTTTTTTGCTGGTTAGCTAAATTGTAATCTAATCCTAATGGCTTGTATGTGATGCCTATTTCACTTGTCGAAACAAATACGTGTATTGGCAACTGAGCAGCTTCTGCTTAAGTCTGACTCACTAAGCCAGCTCAGTAAATCCGCCGTGGCGCCAACCTCAGTCTCGTGTTGACGCCGTCGGATAGGATGATTGGAACATATTTAGGCCTTAACAATGCTTGCTTTGCCGTCGATGCCTGCCATCGCATTACGTGTATCGATAATTAAATCAGACGTGTCAGCTAATGATTGGTAATCCACTGCATCATGGTCCGTGACAATCAATACCGCATCAGCCATAGCCGCCTCATCAATGTCGACAGAATGACGGCCAGCAAATTTAGCGTGCTCGCGCGTCATCGGAATGGTCGGCACATGCGGGTCGTGATAACTCACCTTTGCACCCGCCTCCTCTAGTATATCCAGCAAAACGAGCGCCGGGCTCTCCCGCATATCATCAATATTTTTCTTATAGGCCATTCCAACCAATAAGACAGACGAACCACTCAAGGTCTTTTCGCGCGCCTGCAATGCTTTGTCCAGCCGAGACACAACATAATTCGGCATATTGGTGTTAATCTCACCGGCCAATTCTATGAAGCGCGTCTCAACGCCGTGCTGACGGGCTTTCCATGTGAGGTAAAACGGGTCAATGGGGATGCAATGACCACCCAGACCGGGGCCCGGATAGAAAGGCATAAAACCGAATGGCTTTGTGGCGGCGGCATCGACTACGTCCCAGACATCGATTTCCATTTTATCAAAAATCAATTTTAACTCATTCACCATAGCAATATTGACCGCTCGAAACGTGTTCTCAGTCAATTTCGCGGCTTCGGCCGCACGTGCCGATTTGACCGGAACCACCTCGCTAATGACGTTTTCATAGAGTGCAACGGCCAGTTCCAAGGCTTCCGGCGTGTCCGCCCCCACTAATTTGGGAATACGTGAAGTGCCAAAATCAGCATTGCCGGGATCTTCACGCTCAGGCGAGTAAGCAAGATGAAAATCGATATTGGCCTTCAGGCCGGATTTTTCCAGAACGGCTGCCAATTCCGTATCGGTTGTACCCGGATAGGTACTTGATTCAAGCACCACAAGCTGGCCTTTTTGCAAATGCTCAGCAATCGAAGTGCCTGTTGACAAGACGGGCCCCAGATCCGGTTCACGACCATTTTTCAGCGGCGTTGGGACGCAAATGACAATAGCATCGACCGCTGCCAAACCAGCAAAATCAGCACTGGCTTCAAACCGACCGCTCGCCTGCATGGCCCCCACCGCATCAACGCCGATATGCCGAATATAAGTATCCCCAGCATTCAAAGATGCGACTTTTTCTGGGTCAACATCAAAACCGGAAACCCGGTAACCCGCCTCCACAAAAGCTATGGATAGCGGTAAACCGACATAACCGAGACCAATAATTGCAACATGACCCTGATTGGCTTTAAAACGTTCGAGCATAATGTTTATCCGAAACAATAGGCCTCCAAAATACCCGCCATTCGTCAAGTTGCAATGGTGTCCCGGCAAAAACTTTGAGGTCTACTCAAACTGCTTTATGTTGACATTATGAACCTTAGGTCCGCCTCACCAACATCAGATATATTTTGGGTCGTGTTATTAAACGTGCTCGCGTTTCCGATTCAGGCGTCGGCTCAAAATGCACTGGAGGCGGACAGCATAACCGTTGATGAGGCCAGTGGCATTGTCGAGGCGGTGGGCCAAGTGCAAGCCACCGCCGATGGGCGGCGGCTCAGCACCGAGAAAATCTATCTCGACCGTGATGGCGGCATTATTGAAGTCCCCGCACCTTTGGCCCTGACAGAAACCGACGGCACAAAAATCACTGCCGATGCGGCACGCATCAACACGCAATTGGATCGCGGCAGTTTTTCCAATCTCACTGTCACACCGGCCGAAGGCGGCCGTTTTGCCGCGTCCCGTGCCGATAAGGATGGCGAGGAACTGGCTTTGCGCGGCGCCGTGTTTACCGCCTGCCCGGCCTGTGAGGACGACCCACAAGCAGCCCCGCTTTGGCAAATCCGTGCCGGACGCATTGATTATGACCGCGCCGCGCAGGATGTCAGCTATCGCCATTCGCGCTTGGAAGTATATGGCTGGCCGGTCGCCTATCTGCCCTATATGGCGCATGCCGGCCCGGAAGTGACACGGCGCAGTGGTTTTTTGGCACCGTCTTTTGCCAGCTCCGGAGATTTCGGCACGGCCATTGAAACACCGTATTTTTTCGATTTGGCGCCAAATTACGATCTGATGCTGACGCCGCGCTTCAGCCAAAAGCAAGACCCGTTCCTGACCACAAAGTGGCGGCATTTGACGCGGCGCGGCAGCTATCAAGTCACCGCATACGGGCATAGCCCGCAAGATGATTTGCTGCGCGATGATGATAAACAATATCGCAGCGGGCTACTGGCGAATGGTCAATTTTCACTGGCCGGTTGGGATGTCAGCGCCAGCCTGCAAGAAGCATCCGATGATTTGTTCTTCCGTAGCTACCGCCTCAATACGCTCAGCCGCTTGGAAAACAAGCTGATTGCGCAGCGGCAATTCGGCAATCAAAGCCTGCGCCTTGCCACGCATCGCTATCGCAACACGGTCTCGGCTGAAGAAGAAGCAACGGTTGACCTTATCGCCCCCAGCCTGACGCATAGCTATTATCGTCGCAATGCGCTGCTCGGCGGCACGCTGAATGTCACCAATCAATTGACCCATTTGGTGCGCGATTTGGGCATTGATACAACGCATGCGCAAAGCACGATTGACTGGTCGAAACGGCATATCACCCGTGGCGGCTTTGTGCTGACGGCGCGAAACCGCTTGGCTTTGGACGCTTATGAGCTGACGGCGGAGACCGCAGCCCAGCAACAAACCGTTGACGCGGCCGAGACCTTTTTATCGGCCAATGCGCTGGCTTTGGGGCTTGCTTACCCGCTGCAGCGTGTGACCGACACTGACCGCCAAACCCTGTCACCGCACATTCAATTGGTCGCCGCCACTGATAATCAAGATTATGACGCCGTGCCCTATAGCAGCACCGGCACGCGCAGCCTGACGCGGGCGCAATTATTCCAACCCTTGGCCACCAAGGACGAGGCGAGCCGTGCCAATTTCGGCCTGACGCACAGCCTCGCTTTGGGGCAAAAGCTGACCACCGAATTTTTCGTTGGCCAATCATATAAGTTATCCGACCGCAGCTATAGTGATGCGGCGACTGGCTATGGCGACGGACGCTCCGCCCTATTGGCTGATTGGAAATTGGCTGCCGGGCCCTTGTCACTGGTTCAAAAAGCCCGTTTTGATAAAACCGGCAACCAACTTTTACGCAGCGAAAGCGCTGCCAAACTTGGTCTGTCGCGCCTGACGCTGACCGCAGGCCACAGTTTTTTTGAAGCCGGTCAATCGGGCAGCGATGTTTTGGAAGAGGCCACTGCCGGTATTGATTGGCAACTCAGCCAATATTGGAAACTGACCGGCGCGTGGCGCGAGAATTTGGAGACCGACCAGCCGGTGCGCGGCGAAGCCACCTTCACTTATGAAGATGATTGCACGCTGGCCAGCATTGAGATTGTTCGCGATTACAGCCGTATTTCCGGCAGCAATATTGAGCCGGAAACCAGCGTAAATTTTAGCTTCACGCTGCAAATCGTCAATCGCTAGGGGCTAGGCGCTAGCGGCGCTTAACCCGCTCTGTGCTTTCGAAGAAAGTATAGACCAGCCCAATACCGCCGGAAATCGCATTGTCTTTTTTGAAGAGCGGGCTGTCCTGATTGGCCGCGCCGTCATAAAACTCAACATCCATACCGGCGAAAATCCGCAATTGATCATTGACCGGCAAAGACATGCTAATGCCCAATTCAGTGCCTATATAGCCTTGCTCGGCTTGATATTCGCTACGCCCCATCGTCATATCGACATAGCGCGGGTCGACATCGTAAAAATACTCGTTCAACCGCTCGCTGCCATAGAGAAGCTCAATATCGAACTGAAATTCATGCAGCCGATTGCGTTTCGATTTCAGCTCATAGACAAAAGCCGGTTCCAGCAAAAACCCTTGGTCTTCAAAGCTGGCGAAATCCGTGGCGATAACCGCCCGCGTGCGCAATTTAATGTCAAAATGGCCGGTCCAGGCGGCGAAATCATGGCGCGCCGCGTGAAAAATCACCTGCGGTCCGATTTCAAACAAAAAGTCCAAATCGGGCATGCCTTCGCGATCGGCATCCTCAGAGGCATCGGCCGCCAGCGACGCACCAATGGAGACATCCAGCTCGACCGTCTCATTGGCAAAGGCAAGCGCGCGGGCGCCGCTTTCCTCGCCAATGGAAAACACTTCGCCGCGATAAATAATAAACGGCACAAACAGCCCTTGCGTGGTCTGGTCGTCTGAGCCCGGATAGGTCGGGCCACTAAAGCCGCCGCCACCAATACCGGCTTCCCAAAGCGGTTCGTCCAACACATCGGCTTGCGCCCCGCCGGCCGCTGCCCAAACACAAAGTGCCGCCAGAGCGGCCGAAACATGTTTCATAATCTTTCCGTTACACGATAAATATGGCGCGCATAATCAGCGCCCTGCCCCGACAGACTGCACAGCATGATTGCGCCGGTTTATTTTTCTTCAGCTGCATCACCATTGCGCTCCTGCAAGTCAGACTGAATGTCCTGCGCGACGCCCGGCTGGCCGGTCAGCATCGGCAAAACGAAAAATAGGGCGAACCAAACAAAAGCCAAAAACACCACAGCGCCAAAGATAAGGCGGGCCGAATTGGCAGGCGGCATGTCCGGGTCATTACTCATGCGGCGCACATTATCGCGGCTTCGGCTTTTTGCAAGCACCGAGCTTGCTTCAAGGCGCGATAAACGGCTAGGCTTGCGGCAATAGGGAGACACATATGCACGTAAAAAGCGAAATTGCCGGCAGCGTCTGGAAAATCATCGCTGCCGAGGGGGCCGATTTGGCCGCTGATGATGTGATTGTCATTTTGGAATCGATGAAGATGGAAATTCCCGTCACTGCGCCCAAGGCCGGGACACTCAGCAAATTGCATGTGGCCGAAGGCGATATGATTGGCGAAGGCCAGCTTATCGCGACATTGGATTGAGCGGTTGATTTATGAGCTGGGACGACGAGATTGATGAAATTCATGCGCGCCGCAAACTTGCCAAACAGCAAGGTGGCGAAGCGGCGGTGGCTAAACATCATGAAAAAGGCCGCCTAACCATTCGTGAGCGCATTGACGCGCTGCTCGACCAAGGCAGTTTTGATGAGGTCGGCCAAGGCGCCGGTGTGCCGGAATATGATGAAGACGGCAATCTGAAAGACTTTCAACCGGCCAATTTCATTCTTGGCTTTGGTGAGATTGACGGCCGTAAAGTGATTGTCGGCGGCGAGGATTTTACCGTGCGCGGTGGCTCGCCCAATCCGGCCGGTTTGCGCAAAAGCGTCTATACCGAACAATTGGCGCTGCACTATAAGGTGCCGCTCATTCGCTTGCATGAAGGCGGTGGCGGCTCGGTCGGCGGCACCAGCAATGAAAAAAACCGTCGCCCCTTAGGCGAGCCGGTTTTTCATGAATCGCGCTTTGTGCCCTTGGCGCAAACACTTTCCAGCGTGCCGGTCGCCACGGCCGCGCTTGGCCCGGTGGCCGGTCTGCCGGCCGCTCGTCTGGTGGCTTCGCATTTCTCCGTCATGACAGAAAACGCCGCCGTGCTGATTGCCGGCCCGCAAGTGGTCAAAAGGGCGCTCGGTCATGACATGACGAAAGAAGAATTGGGCGGCCCACAAGTGCATTTGGCCAGCGGCGCGATTGATAATCTGGCTGAAACGGAAGAAGACGCAATGGCACAAATCGCCCGTTTTCTCTCCTTCGTGCCGGATAATGCCTGGCAATTCCCCGACACATTGATAGCCGACGACCCGGCCGATCGCTGCGAAGATATGTTGGCCAATATTGTGCCGACCAATCGCCGTCAGCCCTTCCAAATGCGCAAAATCATCGAGGCAGTGGTCGACAGCCAAGGTGAAGCGTCGAGCTTTTTTGAAATGGGCCGCAAATACGGCCCCAGCCTGATTACCGGTCTGGCGCGGATGAATGGCGAAGCGGTCGGCATTATCGGCAATGATTGCATGTATTATGCCGGTGCCATGACGGCGCAAGCCGCGCAAAAGCTGCGCCGCTTTGCCGATTTTTGTAACAGCTTTCACCTGCCGATTATCAGCTTTGTCGATGAGCCGGGCTTTATGATTGGCCCTGACAGCGAAAAGGCCGGCACCATTCGCCACGGAACGGCAGCCATTTCAGCGGTGTTGCAAAGCCGTGTGCCTTGGGCCAGCGTGCAAGTGCTGAAAGCTTTTGGCGTTGCCGCGCAGGCGCATTTCGGCCCTGACGGTTATGTGCTGTCTTGGCCCAGTGCAGCCAGCGGGGCACTGCCGGTTGAGGGCGGCGTTGCCGTCGCCTTTGGTCGCGAAATTGCCGCCGCAGAAGACCCGGCAGCGCGGCAAAAGGAATTGGAAGATATGTTGGCGGACAGCCAATCGCCCTTCCCGCGCGCCGAAGGCCTATCGGTGCATGAAATTATCGACCCGCGCGAAACCCGCCCGAAATTGATTAACTGGCTGAAGCTGGCTTTGGCCGCCTATCGCAATACACAACCGCAGCCTTATCTCACCGGCATGCGGCCCTAACCCTTACCCTTCAAAGGAGAGAAAAACATGAGTGGTAACCGTCAAATTCTTTCAACCGTCACCGGCGATAATCAGCTGGTGCTGTCTATTGTCGAGCACGACATCCCAACCCCCGGCCCTGATGAAGTGGTGGTGCGCATGGAAGCCGCCCCCATCAACCCGTCCGATATGTTCCCGCTGATCGGTTTTGCCGATTATTCAAAAGGCGAGCTAGTGAACGAGGGCAATGAACAAAAAATGGTCGCCCCCGTGGCGCCTGCCATGATGGACCCGATGCGCGCGCGCATTGACCAAACCCTGCCGGTCGGCAATGAAGGCGCCGGCACGGTTGTCGCCGCCGGTGACAATGTCAAACATATGGAAGGCAAATTGGTCTCGCTGGTGACCGGCCAGTCTTACCAGCAATATGTCAAATCACCGGCCATTGCTGTCTTGCCGCATAAAGACGACACAACGGCTGTTGAGGCGGCGTCTTCTTTCGTCAATCCGCTGACCGCGCTTTGCTTTGTCGAAACACTGAAAGCCGAGGGCCATAAGGCGATGGTGCATACGGCCGCCGCCTCCAATCTGGGGCAAATCCTGCTGCGCCTGTGCCAGCAAGACGATATTGATTTGGTCTGTATCGTCCGCAAAGACGAGCAAGCCGAGCTGCTGAAAAGCCAAGGCGCCAAATATGTCATCAATTCAACCGATGAGGATTTCAAAGCGCTATTGGAAGACGCGATTGCCGAAACCGGCGCCAGCCTGGCTTTCGACGCCATTGGCGCGGGCGACATGGCCGACACGCTGTTGAGCACGATGGAACGCGCTTTCTCGCGCAGCGCCAAAGGCCTCAACACTTATGGCTCAGACCAGTTCAAGCAGGTTTATATTTATGGCCGCTTGGGCCAAGGCCAAGTCACACTCGGCCAATCCTATGGCATGCATTGGGGCTGCGGCGGCTATTTGCTGACGCCGCAATTGCAAAAGCACGGGCTGAAAAAACTGGCCGCCATGCAAGCGCGTGTGGCTGATGAGATTAAGACCACTTTTGCCGGCAATGTGACCGCCACCTTGTCATTGGCCGAAGCTATTGATCCGGAAAATATCGCGCGCTACATGCTGAAGAAAACCGGCGAGAAATACGTTATCGAGCCGCAAAAAGGCCTGTAAGCGCTAAAGCTTATCGAGACCGAAAGTCACCTCGGCATGATGAATGTAATGTTTTTCATCCGGGGTGATTTTCCCGTCCGCCGTGGCGATAGCCTGTAAATATTGAAAAATTTCCGCCTTGGCCTCCAGCGGCAGCAGCGGAGCCATGGTGTCAATCATATCGGTAAAGGGCGGCAATTTGGCGTGGCCGCGCACCACCATCACAAATGCATCATCGTCGAAATTGGGAATGAGCTTTTTACCCAACTGCTCAGCAATCTCAATCTCCGCCTTATCAACCTGCCCGTCAGCCACCACCATGGCCGCCGCCAGACCATAAACAATATTCAAAAACCCGGCTTCGCGCTGCTTCAGCACTTGCCCGCCCGACTGTTTTTCTTGGCTCTTCTCGACCTTCTCAAAAACCGTACTTTTTTGGCTGCGCCGTTTGATGAGCACAAAAGCGGTCAACAAGCCAATGGTGATGATGGCGGCACCGAAAATAAACGGCAGGGGAACAGAACTCATAAGACAACTCCGACTGATTACCGACAGCATAACACAAAATCCACTTGCACCGTATTGGACAATAAACGAGGTTAGAGCGATAAGGAGTTCATCATGCGCATTCTCGCTTTATTGTTTTGTTTAGCCGCCGCGCCACTGACATCGGGCACAGCCTTTGCCGGTAACCTCGGCATCGGCGTCGGGGCCGGCACATTGGGGCTGGAAGTGCATGGCGCGACACGGCTCAATTCATTTTTTGATTTGGTGCTGAGCTATAGCGCCTATGAATATGAAGACAGCTTTCAAGATGATGATCGCAACAGCTTTACGGCGACCGCTGATTTACAAGTGCCGCGCATTGGTGTGCAGTTTTTCCCGTTTCGCGGCGGCTTGCATTTGGAGGCCGGGCTGGCCCTCGGCTCCCCCGATATTGCGGTAAAAGCAAGAGCCGATGATAATGCGCAATTTAATGTCGGCGGCGTGCTTTATGACGCCGATGATATCGGCACACTGACCGGTACGGTGGCTTTTGAGAATGACGCCGCGCCGTATTTTCTCATCGGGCTTGGGCGCCATATTGGCGGCGGCTGGGGCTGGAATGTCAGCCTTGGCGCGGTCAATTATGGCGCGCCGGAAGCCAAGCTGCGCACCGATTGCACCTATGATATTTTCGGCAATCCGCTGGGCGCCGTGGCTTGTGGCACGGTGAAGGCCAATCTGCTGATTGAAGAAGACAAGGTCAATGAAGACCTCGAAGCGTTTGAGCTTTGGCCACTCATTCGCCTCGGCCTCACCTATAGTTTCTAGCCCCTGAGACTTTAGTCGCTGTCCGGCTTTTGCGGATTGTCGATATCGGCCGCGCTATGGCGCTCAATGACGAATTCATCGCCCCAATTGCGGTTGACGATACGCCCCCGCTTGACGGCAGGACGCGCCGAAATTTGCTTGGCCCAGCGCACCACATGCTCATATTCATGCACTTGCAGGAACTCCGCCGCCTCATACAAAATGCCCATGGCCATGCCGCCATACCATGGCCAAATGGCCATATCGGCAATGGTGTAGTCATTGCCGCACATATATTCATTGTCAGCCAAATGGCGGTTCAACACATCCATTTGCCGCTTCACTTCCATGGCAAAGCGGTTGATCGGATATTCCATTTTAAACGGCGCATAAGCAAAAAAATGGCCAAAGCCGCCACCCAAATAGGGGGCAGAGCCCATTTGCCAGAACAGCC
>JBMHCM010000033.1:0-9945 GCA_049889915.1 Parvibaculales bacterium | reverse complement strand
ACGGCTGAAGAGTCCAACGCCTTTTACCGCCGTAACTTGAAGGCCGGCCAAAAAGGCCTGTCGGTCGCCTTCGACCTGGCCACCCATCGCGGCTATGACAGCGACCACCCGCGTGTCTTTGGTGATGTCGGCATGGCCGGTGTGGCCATCGACTCCATCCTCGATATGCGCACTCTATTTGCCGGTATCCCGCTCGACACCATGTCCGTCTCTATGACCATGAACGGCGCCGTGCTGCCGATTATGGCGCTGTATATTGTCGCCGCTGAAGAGCAAGGCGTTGGCCCTGAAAAACTGGCCGGCACCATTCAGAACGACATTCTGAAAGAGTTCATGGTGCGCAACACCTATATTTATCCGCCGCAGCCAAGCATGCGGATTATCTCCGATATTTTTGCCTATACCTCGCAAAACATGCCGAAGTTCAACTCCATTTCCATTTCCGGCTATCACATGCAGGAAGCCGGCGCGACCGCCGATTTGGAATTGGCCTACACGCTGGCTGATGGTGTTGAATATGCCCGCGCTGGTGTCGCCGCAGGACTGGACATTGACGCCTTTGCCCCGCGCCTGTCTTTCTTCTGGGCTATTGGCATGGACTTCTTTATGGAGATTGCCAAAATGCGCGCCGCCCGTCTGTTATGGGCGCAGCTGATGCAAGGGCTCGGTGCCAAGAATCCGAAATCGCTGGCTCTGCGCACCCATAGCCAAACCTCCGGCTGGAGCCTGACGGCGCAGGATATTTACAATAATGTCGTGCGCACCTGCATTGAGGCCATGGCCTCCACGCAGGGGCATACCCAATCTTTGCACACAAACAGCTTTGATGAGGCGCTGGCCCTGCCGACCGATTTTTCAGCCCGCATTGCCCGCAACACTCAGCTCATGCTGCAAATGGAAAGCAACACCACCAAGGTCATCGACCCGTGGGGCGGCAGCTATTTTGTCGAAAAACTGACGCATGATTTGGCCGCCCGCGCTCTGACGCATATTCAAGAAGTCGAAAAACTTGGCGGCATGGCCGCGGCGATTGAACAAGGCATTCCGAAGATGCGCATTGAAGAAGCCGCCGCCCGCACCCAAGCGCGTATTGATAGCGGCCGCCAAACTGTGGTCGGTGTCAATAAGTTCCGCCTCGAAAATGAAGATGCGGTGGATGTGCTGAAAGTCGATAATAGCGCCGTGCGCACCGCGCAAATCGACCGTTTAAAAGCGCTGAAAGAAAGCCGCAATGAAAACGAAACACAAGCCGCCTTGGCCGCACTCACCAAATCGGCCGAAACCGGTGAAGGCAATTTGCTGGCGCTGGCTGTCGATGCGGCCCGTGCCAAAGCAACGGTTGGTGAAATTTCATCGGCCATGGAGAAAGTCTATAACCGCCACGAAGCGAAACCGCAGGTCATCTCCGACGTCTATGAAAAAGACTTTGGCGCCTCTGACCCGAACATCGCAAAAGTGCATGATATGATTAACCGCTTTACCGAGCGCGAAGGCCGCGCGCCATCTGTCTATCTCGCCAAGATGGGGCAAGACGGACACGATCGCGGGCAGAAAGTGGTCGCCACGGCCTTGGCCGATTTGGGCTTTGATGTGGTTGCCGGGCCTTTGTTCCAAACGCCGGAAGAAGCCGCCAAAGATGCCATTGCGTCGGGCGCGCATATTGTCGGCGTGTCATCGCTGGCGGCCGGTCACCTGACACTGGTGCCGGAACTGCGCGATGCGCTGGCAGCTGAGGGCCGCGACGATATGATGGTGATTGTTGGCGGGGTAATTCCGCCACAAGACTTTGACGCGCTGCGTGAATTTGGGGCGAAGGCCATCTTCCCGCCCGGCACGGTCATCCCCGATGCAGCAGCCGAACTGATCACCACCCTCACCCAGCATTTAGGCCACAACGAGGCGGCGTGAGCGCCCGCTTGCCATCAGGCAAGCCCAGTGTGAAGAGCGCCGATTCGGCTATCGTTTAATCGTAAACGCGGATTAAGCCTTCTTGTGCCGCGGTGGCAATCAGCTTGCCGTCGCGGGTGAAGAAGTGGCCGAAATTCATGCCACGGCCACCGGCTGAGGCCGGGCTGTCTTGCACATAAAGCAGCCAATCATTGGCCTCAAACTCATGATAAAACCACATGGCATGGTCAAGGCTGGCCGATTGCAGCTTCGGATTGAGATAGCTCAGCGCATGCGGGCGCATGCAGGTATCCAGCAGCGAAGTATCCGATACATAAGACAGCATGGCTTGGTTAATTGCATATTCCTTCGGCATGCCGGGGTCGAACTTTACCCAAACAATATTGCGCGGTTCGGCCGGTTCAGGCGCGAACATGTTTTTCGGGCTGACCGGGCGAATTTCAAACGGCCGCTTGCGTAGCCAGCTATCGCGGAATTTTTCCGGTATGCGCTCGGCATTTTCCTGCCGCAACTCATAATCGCTTTTCAACGTTTCCGGGTCCGGCGCATAAGGCATTTGAATTTGGTGCTCGCGGCCTTCTTCACGTTTTTGAAAACTCGCTGCCATATTGAAAATCTGTTTGCCGTGCTGAATGGCAACAACACGGCGTGAGGCAAAGCTTTTGCCGTCACGCGCGGCATCGACTTCGTAAATAATCGGCAATTCGGGGTCACCCGGACGCAGGAAATAGCTGTGAAAGCTGTGGCAATATTTGTCTTCCACTGTGTAACACGCGGCCATTAAGGCTTGGCCAAGCACTTGCCCGCCAAATACGCGCTGGCGTTGCTCGTTCGGGCTTTGGCCGCGAAACATGTTAACTTCCAACCGCTCAAGGCTGAGCAGCGTCAAAATATCATCGAGTGTTTGGTCCATAAAGGTCCCCTAATAGGCAGGGTTACTGGGTATTTACAGGTGCTTGCGCAGGTACAATGGTAACGCTTTCACCGCAGCCGCAGGCATCGGTCTGATTCGGGTTATTGAAGCGGAAACCGGCCGACAGCTTGTCTTCTTCCCAATCCATTTCGGTGCCGAGCAGAAACAGCACCGCTTTGGCTTCAATCAAAATGGTCACGCCTTTATCCTCAACCACTTCGTCGAGCGGTTGTTGTTCTTCGGCGTAATCCATCGTGTATTCCATGCCTGCGCAGCCGCCATTTTTGACACCAAGGCGGATGCCGATTTTCGGCGTTTCTGATTTGGCCATAATCGCTTTCACGCGATCGGCGGCGCGATCGGTCAGCGTTATCGCTTTCGGCATTTCGTAAACTTGGCTCATTGCGGCTCCGTCGTTTCAATCTGCGCTTTAAAACATGTTCAACGCGACGCGGGCTTCATCCGACATGCGACTGGGGTCCCATGGCGGATCGAAGGTCATATTTACCATAACATCGCCAACACCGTCCAGCGAGCGCACGGCGTCTTCCACCCAACGCGGCATGTGCTCCGCCACCGGACAGCCCGGCGCCGTCAGCGTCATATCGATGGTGATGTCGCGATCGTCAGAAATATCGACGCGGTAAATCAGCCCCAACTCATAAATATCGACCGGAATTTCCGGGTCATAGACGCTTTTCAGCGCGCCGATGACATCATCGGTCAACGCGGCCATTTCCGGCGATAAATCCTCAATCGCCACCGGCTCTTTTGCTTCCGGCGCGGCGGCTTGCGGCGCAGATGTGTCAATGGTCGGCATTTCAGTTTCGTCAGTCATATGCTCATCCGAAAAATTCAATGGCTTTATTCAGGGCGGCGGCCAAGGCGTCAACCTCGTCATGAGTATTATACACGGCGAAGGAGGCGCGCGCCGTTGCCGGCACGTCAAACCGCTTCATCAGCGGTTGCGCGCAATGGTGGCCGGCCCGCACAGCCACGCCGGAACGGTCAATCACCGTCGCCAAATCATGCGGATGAATACCATCGACACCGAAGGACAAAATCGCACCCTTGTCTTTCGCCGTGCCGTAAATCTTCACGCGGTTGATGGCGCCGACCACTTCCATGGCATGGTCGCGCAGCGCGTTTTCATGCGCCTGCATGGCGTCAAAGCCGATATCCATCATCCACTGCAGGGCTTCACCAAGACCGATAACCTCGATAATCGGCGGCGTGCCCGCCTCAAAGCGATGCGGCGCATCGCCATAGGTAACAACATCTTTCGACACTTCGCGTATCATCTCGCCGCCGCCACGGAATGGGCGCATGGCTGCCAGCCGGTCGGACTTGCCATACAGCACGCCAATGCCGGTGGGGCCATAAACTTTGTGACCGGAAAAGACATAAAAATCAGCGTCCAGCGCCTGCATGTCGTTTTTCAAATGCACCGCGCCCTGACAGCCATCCAGCAAAATCGGCACGCCATGACCATGCGCAATGTTGACCAATTGCTTGGCCGGGGTGATGGTGCCGAGCGCATTGGACATTTGCGTCAGCGCGACAAATTTTGTCTTGTCGGAAAACGCCGCTTCATAAGCGTCCATATCCAACTCGCCCTCATCGGTGACCGGCACCCATTTCAAAACCGCGCCATGCCGCTCGCGCATGAAATGCCACGGCACAATATTGGAGTGATGCTCCATCTCCGAGAGGATAATCTCATCACCGGCTTCAATAAGCGGCTCAACAAAACCATAGGCGATGAGGTTAATCGCATCAGTTGCGCCGCCGGTGAAGATGATTTGGTCAACGCTTTCAGCATTGAGGAATTGCCGCGTTGTCTCGCGGGCCGCCTCAAACGCATTGGTCGCATTATTCGACAGATAATGCAGTCCACGATGCACATTGGCATATTCATAGGTCGAGAAATGCTGCATCCGCTCAATCACGCTGAGCGGTTTTTGCGCCGAGGCGGCATTGTCGAGATAGACCAACGGCTTGCCGTAAACCTCAGACCCAAGAACCGGGAATTGCGCGCGAATGGCTTGGATATCCAATGGTGCCGTCATACGCCCTCTCCTGCCAGCAGGCCGCTGATTTTCGTTTCAATCAGACCGCGCATAATCTCATGCAGGCCCGCATCCTCAATATGACCGGTGATTTGTTCAATGAAACCGACAACCAGCAAATGCCGCGCCGCCGCTTCGCTAAGCCCACGCGAGCGCAAGAAGAACAAAGCCTCACGGTCCAACTCACCAATGGCCGAACCATGCGCACACGCGACATCATCGGCATAAATTTCCAGTTCCGGTTTGGCGTCCATCTCTGCGCCTTCCGACAGCATCATGGCGCGGGCCTGCATTTCAGCCTCCACACGCTGCGCATCGGGGCGCACAATCACTTTGCCCTGAAACACGCCGCGGGCCTGCCCGTCCAGCACATTATAAGCGCTGGTATTGCTGCTGGTATCAGCCGCTGAATGGTCAATAACATAAGTGAAATCGGCATGGTTGCCGCCATGGCCCAATACGGCTGAGTGCAACTCGGCATGCGCGCCTGCAGCGGCCAATTCAATATGCGTTTCATGCCGTGCCAGCGCGCCGCCGGTGACCAGGGCCACTGATTTATACTGCGCACCTTCGGCCAGTGTCACACGGTTTTGCCCGACATGATGACCAACTTGTTGCGAGCGCAAAACGGTCAGCTCGGCACCGGCTTCAAGGGCGATGTCAAAGGTTACATTGCTGTAGCCGCCGGCCATATGATTATCGACCAAAACGGCTTTTGCACCTGCCGCCAGTGTCAGCTTATGGGCCAAATGCACATTAGATGTGCCGCCTGCGGTTACAACCAAAGGTTGTGCCAACGTGCCGTCAATTTGCGCTTGCAGGCCATTGGTGGCCAGTGCCGCATTATACTGCGCCATCGCCTCATCGGTAATCGCCGCCGCGTCGGTAAAGGGGGTGATGGTCAGCCCATCGGCTTGCGGCATGGCTTCGGCCTTGCCGTCATCAAACACGGCCATCAGCGCATCGACGCCGATGAAATTGACCGCATCCAAGCGATCACTTGCAGTGGTTTTCAAGAGGCGCGGCAAATCCGTATAGTGCCAGCTTTCCACCCGACGGGTCGGCAGCCCGCGCGCTTCAGCCGCCGCCAAGGCAGTGGCGCGCGCCGCTGCATCGCCCGGCAGCGAAGCCTTTAATTCCTCAAAACGGGTGGTTGCATTAAGCATGCGCTGCTTCCCGATATTCCGCATAGCCGGATTTTTCCAGCTCCAGCGCCAGTTCCGGCCCGCCGGATTTGACAATCCGGCCCTCAGCCATGACATGCACCACATCCGGTTTAATGAAGTCGAGCAGGCGCTGATAATGGGTGATGACCAGCATGCCGCGCTCCGGCGAGCGCAGCGCGTTGACGCCCTCGGCCACCGTCTTCAGCGCATCAATGTCGAGGCCGCTATCGGTCTCGTCCAAAATCGCCAGCTTCGGTTCCAGCATGGCCATTTGCAAAATCTCATTGCGCTTTTTCTCACCGCCGGAAAAGCCGACATTCAGTTGCCGCTTCAGCATGTCATCATTCATGCCCAAAGACTTGGCCTTCTCGCGGGCCAAGCGCAAAAAGCTGGCCGCATCAATTTCGTCTTCTCCGCGACCGCGCAAAATGGCGTTCAACGAGGTTTTCAAAAACGTCATATTGGTGACGCCGGGAATTTCCAGCGGGTATTGGAAGGCCAAAAACAGCCCGGCAATGGCGCGCTCTTCCGGCTCCAACTCAGACAAGTCGGCGCCGTTGAACAGCATCTCGCCGCCGGTCACCTCATAGCCCTCTTTACCCGACAACACATAAGACAGTGTCGATTTGCCGGAGCCGTTCGGCCCCATAATGGCATGCACTTCGCCCGGCTGAATTTGCATCGAAAAGCCTTTCAAAATCGGCTTGTCGGCAATACCGGCGTGGAGATCACGAATGTCAAGCAGTGCACTCATCCAACACTTCCTTCCAGAGAGATGCCCACCAATTTTTGCGCTTCAACGGCAAATTCCATGGGCAGGTTTTGTAAAACATCGCGGCAAAAGCCGTTGACAATCAGCGCCACCGCTTCTTCCGGGTCGAGGCCGCGCTGCTGACAGAAAAACAGCTGGTCATCGCTGATTTTCGAGGTCGTCGCCTCATGCTCAAGCACGGCAGACAGGTTTTTCACCTCAATATAAGGCACGGTGTGGGCGGCGCATTTATCACCAATCAGCAGGCTGTCGCATTGTGTGAAATTGCGCGCATTGGCGGCTTTCTGGTGCACACTCACCTGCCCGCGATAGGCATTGGAAGAGCGACCGGCCGAGATGCCTTTGGAGATGATTTTGCTCGACGTATTTTTGCCCAGATGCAGCATTTTGGTGCCGCTATCGACCTGCTGCATATTGTTGGAAATGGCGATGGAGTAAAACTCGCCGGAGCTTTCATCCCCGCGCAAAATGCAGCTTGGATATTTCCATGTCACCGCTGAGCCGGTTTCGACTTGCGTCCAGCTAATGCGGGCGCGCGCCTCGCGGCAATCGCCACGCTTGGTCACGAAATTATAAATCCCGCCCTTACCGTCAGCATCGCCCGGATACCAATTCTGCACGGTTGAGTATTTTATCTCGGCATCTTCCAGCGCCACCAGCTCTACAACTGCGGCGTGTAATTGGTTCTCATCGCGCATTGGCGCGGTGCAGCCTTCCAAATAGCTGACATAGGCACCCTTATCGGCAATCACCAATGTGCGCTCAAACTGGCCGGTATTGGCCTCATTGATACGGAAGTAAGTCGACAACTCCATCGGGCATTTGACACCCGGCGGGATGTAACAAAACGAGCCGTCAGAAAATACGGCTGAATTGAGGGCCGCGAAATAATTGTCGGATTTCGGCACGACGGAGCCGAGATATTTCTTCACCAGTTCCGGGTGTTCTTTCACCGCTTCCGAGAAGGAGCAGAAGATAACCCCTTCCTTGGCCAGCTCTTCGCGGAAAGTGGTGCCGACCGATACACTGTCAAACACCGCGTCAACGGCAATTTTCTTCACACCCGCCAGCACTTCTTGCTCTTGCAGCGGAATGCCCAGCTTGGAGTAGGTTTCCAGCAATTCCGGGTCAACCTCATCAAGGCTTTTCGGGCCGTCTTCCATCGATTTCGGCGCGGCGTAATAGCACAAATCCTGATAGTCGATTTTCGGATAATCGACATGCGCCCATTCCGGCTCGTCCATGCTTTGCCAGCGCTCAAACGCGTCAAGACGCCATTCCAGCAGCCATTGCGGCTCTTCCTTTTTGGCCGAGATAAAGCGGATGATATCTTCGTTCAGCCCATTCGGCACACGGTCGACATCAATCTCCGTGGTGAAGCCATATTTGTAATGCTCACCGCCAAATTTGGCGACCTGCTCTACGGTCTGCTTATCAATCGATGCTTTCGCTTCGCTCATCTCTCTCACTCCGCCGCCTGTTGCGACCTGTTACGGGCCAATTTGGCCCATTCTGCCACCAGCTTTTGCGTGTCCCGTGCGGTGCTTTGCCAGCCAAGGCTGACCCGCAGCACGCCTCTACTTATATCGGTTTGAACCCCCATGGCAGCCAGCACATGACTGCGCGACACCTTGCCGCTGGAACAGGCTGACCCGGCACTGACAGCCAATCCGGCCAGGTCGAGGGCCATCACCAAAGTCTCGCTATTCAGCCCGGCCAGCGCAAAGCAGGAGGTATTGGCCAAACGCGCCTCATCGGCGCCGAAAACCGTCACATCGGGCGCCGCTTCCTGCAGTGCCGTCTCCATGGCATCGCGCAAAGCCGACAATTCTTGAAAGCCGTCCAAATCTTGTTTGGCGGCACGAGCAGCGGCCGCGAAAGCGGCAATGCCGGAAATATTTTCCGAACCGGCGCGACGGCCAAGCTCTTGCCCACCACCAATCAGCATAGGCGGCACCACAATGCCGGGCTGCGTCACCAGCGCACCAATGCCCATCGGTGCACCCAATTTGTGGCCCGACAGGCTGAGCGCATCAATGCCCATCGCAATCATATTGATCGGCGTTTTACCGGCCGCTTGCACGGCATCGCAAAACAGCAGGCTGCCATGCTCTTTCACCATGCGACCGATTTCCGCCATTGGCTGAATGACGCCGGTCTCATTATTGGCCAGCATGACGCAAACCAAAGCCGGAGCATCATCTTGCAGCAGCTCTTGCAAAGCCGCGACATCCACCACCCCGCTTGCCGTAACCGGAATTTCGGTGACCGGCAGCCCGCTTTCTTTCGCCGCTTGCAGCACCGCGCTGTGTTCAATGGCGCTGACCAGCAGGCGGGTAATCTCACCGGCCGGGGCTTGCCGTAAATTAAGTGCCAGATTGCACGCCTCGGTGCCGCCGGAGGTAAATATCACGGTTTCCGGATGGGCAATCACCAGCTCAGAAATATCGCGGCGGGCGCTTTCAACCAACGCGCGGGCTTTACGCCCCTCTTCATGCACGGAAGACGGATTGCCGATATTCAACGCTGCCAGCAAAGCATCGCGCGCTTCAGGGCGCAGCGGTGCGGTGGCGTTATAATCGAGGTAGGTGCGCGTCATTGCCCCGCCTCCTGCACCAGAGACAATAGGCTGGTCGGCTCGGCCGTCGGTAGTTGCGGCAGTTGCGGCAACGGCTTACCGTCCACCACATCGGCCAGCGAAATGGCGTTTAAAAAGCCATGAATCGTATTGCCCAATTCGGCCCATAAATCATGGGTCAGACAGCGTGCTTGCTTGCTTAGGCAACCGGAGGATGCACCACAGCGGGTCACATCCACAGGCTCATCAACCGCCTGAATGACATCCCCAATGCGCACCACATTGGGGGCCGCCGCCAACGTGTAGCCGCCATGCGCGCCACGATGACTGAGCACCAAACCGGCGCGGCGCAAATCACCGAAAATCTGTTCCAAATAGGTGAGCGAGATCTCCTGCCGGACACTGATATCCGACAGTTTTATGGGCTTTGTCGCCCCATCAGCGGTTTGCTGCGCTATATCTGCCATCGCCATGACCGCATAACGGCCGCGCGTCGAGATCTTCATACCTATATAAACCTTTGTTTCGATTGCTCTTTT
>JBMHCM010000032.1:0-16765 GCA_049889915.1 Parvibaculales bacterium | reverse complement strand
CATTTCATAGCGGCTATCGTCAAACAGCCCGTCAAACCGCTCTTTGGCGCCAATGCGCATATGGTGGTCGCACCCCGGACAGACCTTTTGCAGGGTTTCCAAATCGCGATGGAAAATCATCTCACCGCATTTTTTGCAGGCTTCCCACAAATTATCCGGCGTGTCATCGCGGTCACGAAACACGCTAGGAAAGCGCGGGCGAACGAAATTCTTAATCCAATTCATGGGCGGCCTCCTTGCAGCTTGTGCAAATCATTCAGCTAATCTTGTTTTACACCCTCGGCAAGGGCCGAGGCAAGAGCCAGAACCGCCGCCGCACAGCCCGGTTCGACCTGGCCGTCATCGCCAATATGCTCGGAAATCACATCCACCAGGGCCGAGCCGACAACCGCGCCATCGCCAATCGCCGCCATGGCGGCGGCTTGTTCGGGCGTGCGAATGCCAAAGCCGATACAGACCGGCAAATCCGTATGTTGCTTGATGCGCGCGACATTATCGGCCACGGCTTGTTGTTGCGGTGCTGCAGAGCCGGTAATGCCGGTAATCGAGACGTAATAAACAAAGCCGGATGTATTGGCCAATACATCGGGCAGTCTTTTGTCATCCGTGGTCGGGGTAGCCAGACGAATGAAGTTGAGCCCGGCATCGAGCGCCGGCAGACACAGCTCATGGTCTTCTTCGGGCGGCAGGTCGACAATGATCAAGCCGTCAATACCGGCCGCTTTGGCATCGTCAATAAATTGCGCCACGCCATAAATATAAATCGGATTGTAATAGCCCATCAGCACAATTGGCGTCTCATCATCGCTTTGGCGGAAATCGCGCACCATATACAATGTGCCGCGCAGGCTTTGACCGGCTGCCAAAGCGCGCTGCGAGGCCGCCTGAATGGACGGGCCGTCGGCCATCGGGTCGGTAAACGGCATGCCCAGCTCAATAATATCCGCTCCGGCGGCCGGTAGGCCGTGCAGAATCTCGGCCGAGACGGCGAGGTCCGGATCTCCGGCCGTGATAAAGGCGATAAAGGCTTTGCGGTCGGCTTCGGCCAAAGCGGCGAAACGGGCTTCCAGACGGGTTTGCGTCATCTTACAACTCAACGTTTAAATGTTCTGCGACGGCGAAGACATCCTTGTCGCCGCGGCCGCACATATTCATCACCAGCAAATGATCGGCCGGCAAATTGGGGGCGATTTTGCTGACATGGGCCAGCGCGTGGCTCGGCTCCAAAGCCGGAATAATACCTTCCAGACGGGTGATCAGCTGAAATGCTTCCAGCGCATCGGCATCGGTGGCCGAGACATAATCGACACGGCCGCTATCGCGCAAAAACGCATGCTCTGGCCCAATGCCCGGATAATCAAGACCGGCTGAAATGGAGTGACCCTCAATAATCTGGCCATCTTCGTCTTGCAGCAAATAAGTGCGATTGCCGTGCAGCACGCCGGGCTGCCCACCGGCCAAAGAGGCGGCATGGTCCGGCGTATCAAGGCCATAACCGCCCGCTTCCACGCCGATAATGTTGACTTCCGGATCATCCAGGAAAGGGTGAAACAGCCCCATGGCATTTGAGCCGCCGCCAATACAGGCAATCAGCGTATCGGGCAGACGCCCTTCACGATCGTGCATTTGTTGTTTGGTTTCGCGACCGATAATCGATTGGAAATCGCGTACCATGGCCGGATAGGGATGCGGACCGGCTACTGTGCCGATAATGTAAAACGTGTCTTCGACATTGGTCACCCAATCCCGCAGTGCTTCATTCATTGCATCTTTTAGCGTTCCGGCACCTGAGGTGACGGGGCGAATATCGGCGCCCAAAAGTTTCATGCGAAAGACATTGGGCTTTTGCCGTTCAATATCGGTGGCGCCCATAAATACCGTGCAAGGCAGGCCAAAGCGGGCCGCCACAGTGGCCACGGCAACGCCGTGCTGCCCGGCGCCGGTTTCGGCAATGATGCGGGTTTTGCCCATCCGCTTGGCGAGCAAAATTTGCCCCAAGCAATTATTGATTTTATGGCTGCCCGTATGGTTCAGCTCGTCGCGCTTCAGATAAATTTTGGCACCGCCATAATGCTCGGTCAGCCGCTCGGCAAAATAAAGCGGGCTGGGCCGGCCGACATAATGGGTCTGCAAATCTTCCAGCTCGGCGGCGAAAGCCGGGTCTTGTTTGGCTGCCTCATAGGCTTGTTCCAAATCCAGAATGAGCGGCATCAGCGTTTCCGCAACAAAGCGCCCGCCATAGAGACCGAAGCGGCCCTTATCATCGGGTCCGGCGCGATATGAATTATGCCCGTCTTGCATGTTGTGTCCCATCTCTCAGCGGCCGCGCACAGCCTGCACAAATTGCTCAATCAAATGGCGGTCTTTTTCGCCCGGCGCGCTTTCGACACCGGAGGCAATATCGACCATTGGTGCACCGCTGATTTGCAGCGCATTGGCGACATTGCCGGCATCCAGCCCGCCGGCCAATAAAAACGGCCGTGTGTGGTCATAATCGGCCAATAGCGTCCAGTCAAATGCCGCCCCATTGCCGCCCGGCAAGTCAGCGTCTTTGGGCGGTTTGGCGTCGAATAAAAACCATTCGGCGGCATCATATTCGCCAGCCTTTTCAAGGTCTTGTGTGTCTGCCACCGGCAGCGCCTTGATGATGGCGCAATGGCTGCGGCGTTTAATCTCGGCCACCCGCGCGGGCGTCTCGCTGCCGTGCAATTGCAAGCGGTGCGGGCTGACCGCGGCCAGCGCCATATCCACCTCATCATCGGTCGGGTCGACCAATAGGGCCACCCGCTCCATTTGCGGTTGGCACAGCGCGGCCAATTGCGCGCCGCTATCTTGCGTGACATAGCGCGGCGAGGGTTTGAAAAAATTAAAGCCGACCAGCTCAACATTGCAGGCATTGAGCGCCTCAATATGCGCCGGTTGGGTGACGCCGCAAATTTTTATTTTGGCGCTCATTGCGCGGCCAGCCCGTCGGCAATGGCGCGCGCGACGGCAGCCGGGTCATCGGCTTCGGTAATGGCGCGGCCGATAACCAAAATATCGGCACCGGCCTGTTGTGCGTCTTCCGGCGTCATGACGCGTTTTTGGTCATGCGTGGTGCTGCCGGCCGGACGAATACCGGGCACGATAAGCTTAAAGTCGGGCCCCAATTCGGCGCGCAGGGCGGCGATTTCATGGGCCGAGCAAACCACCCCATCCATGCCATTGGCTTTGGCCAAATGGGCCAGACGCAATACTTGCTCTTGCGGACTGCCGGAGACGCCAATGGCGTGTAAGTCGCTTTCTGCAAGGCTGGTCAATACGGTGACGGCCAGCATGGTCGGCACGCGCAAGCCTTTATCGGCCGCTTGTTTGGCCGCCTCAGCGGCGGCCTGCATCATGGCCGGACCACCGGCCGCATGGACGTTCAACAAAGCCGGCTGCAGGGGGGTGACGGCGCGCACCGCGGCGGCTACCGTATTGGGGATGTCGTGTAATTTCAGATCAAGAAAAATCGGTACATTATGGCGCGCCAAGGCCTGATAGCCGGTCGCGCCATGGGCATAGAAAAACTCCATGCCGATTTTCAGCCCGCCAACCGTGCCGCTAAGCGCCGCAGCCAATCCCTCGGCGCGCGCCAAGTCAGGCGTATCAATGGCACAATAAATCGGATTGTCATGGCTCATCTGATTTCCTTTATGGGCCTTTTGGGCCTTCCTGTTTTGCGTTCGGCCATTTGCAAAAGAGCGGCTGCGGGCGTTTGCCGTTCAGTCGCGTGTGGCGCGCAGGGCGGCCCGCGCCGCCGCCGAGCCGCTTGCTTTTGGTGCCGCTTCACTTGGCTCCGCTTTTAGCATGGAAGTGGCCGCGACAGGGGCGTTTTTTTCGCCCGTCATCGCGGGCGCTTCCGCTGCCGCTTTAGGTGTCATGCGGGCCAGGAGGTCAGCGGTTTTATCAGCCTGCTTGGCGGCCTTGCTGCGGCCCGCCAAACGGCCCAGGCCGTAGCCGATAAACACGCCAAGTGCCAAAGCCAAAAGCAGCGCCATAAAAAGCGGCAATGTCAGGGCGGGTTCGGAGGCGCTGAACAGTGAAAACGGATTGAGATAAATCTCGACCAATTGGCGGTTTTGAATGGCCAAGGGCAGAATGAGCGCGAGAACGGTGAAAAAACCGATGCGCGCCAGTAATTTGCTGAGCAAGCCGGACATGTTGGCTGCCTAGCGGGCTTTGGCGTTCATGCGGTCGCGCAAATCTTTGCCGGTTTTGAAAAACGGCGCATGTTTTTTGGCGACGGCGACATTCTCACCGGTGCGTGGATTGCGGCCAATGCGGGCTTCACGCTGTTTGACGGAAAATGTGCCAAAGCCGCGCAGCTCAACGCGGTCGCCGCGGCCCATTGTGTCACCGATTTCATCTAGCAGGCGGTTCACAATCATCTCGACATCGCGCTGATAAAGATGCGGGAATTTTTCCGCAATACGCATAATCAATTCAGATTTGATCATTGGTCCACCCCGTTTTGAGCGTCTAAGCTGCCATCGGTATGGCGGCGCGTCAAGGGCAAGCTGTTGTTAATGTATAAAAAAATAGCCCGGGCGAGATGCCCGAGCCATCTTTCGCATCAACCCCTCAAAGGCCTGATGCTTGTCTTAAAACTTACTCGTCGCCTTTCAAAGCGGCACCGAGAATGTCGCCCAAAGAGGCACCACTGTCGGATGAGCCATATTGTGCGACGGCTTCTTTCTCTTCAGCGATTTCCAGCGCTTTGATGGACAGGCCGACGCGGCGGGCCCTTTTGTCCAGCGTGGTTACCATGGCGTCCAGCTTGTCGCCTTCATGGAAACGCTCCGGACGTTGGTCTTCGCGGTCGCGAGACAGGTCGGAGCGACGGATAAAGGCCGCCACATCGCCGTCACCGACAGAGACTTCCAGACCACCATCGGTGATCGCCGTCACTTCGCAGGTAACCGTGTCACCGCGGCGCAGATTGCCGAGGCTTTCAAACGGGTCGCCATCCAGCTGTTTGATGCCGAGGCTGACACGCTCTTTTTCTTGGTCGACGTCAAGCACCACGGCTTCGACTTCTTGGCCTTTATCGAATTGCGCCAGCGCTTCATCGCCCGACGCATTCCAGTCGAGGTCAGAAATATGCACCATGCCGTCAATCTCATCGGCCAGACCGACAAACAGACCAAACTCAGTGATGTTTTTGATCTCGCCTGTGACTTTCGTGCCGACCGGGAATTTCGATGAGAAATCTTCCCACGGATTGGCCATGCATTGTTTCAGGCCCAATGAAATACGACGCTTCTCGGCATCGACTTCCAGCACCATGACTTCAACTTCTTGGCTGGTGGAGACGATTTTGCCCGGATGGACATTTTTCTTCACCCAGCTCATTTCAGAGACATGGACCAGACCTTCAATACCGTTTTCCAACTCAACAAAAGCACCGTAATCGGTGATGTTGGTGACCCGGCCGGTAACCCGTGAATCGATGGCGAATTTGGACGCCGCTTCATCCCACGGATCGGTTTCCAGCTGTTTCATACCGAGGCTGATGCGTTGGGTTTCGGCATTGATTTTGATGACTTGTACTTTCACCGTTTCGCCTACCGTCAATACTTCTGACGGATGGTTGACGCGGCGCCAGGCAATATCGGTAACGTGCAGCAGGCCGTCAACGCCACCCAAATCAACAAATGCACCATAATCGGTGATGTTTTTGACCACGCCTTCCACTTGCTGACCTTCCAGCAGGTTTTGCACAATCTCATTGCGCGCTTCGGCACGGGTCTCTTCCATAATGGCGCGGCGTGAGACAACGATATTGCCGCGACGACGGTCCATTTTCAGGATCTGGAAAGGCTGCGGTGTGTTCATCAGCGGGGTGATGTCACGCACCGGACGAATATCTACTTGGCTGCCCGGCAAGAAGGCGGTGGCGCCGTTCAGGTCGACGGTAAAGCCGCCTTTGACGCGGCCAAAGATAACCCCTTCGACGCGCTCATTGGCTTCGAAGTTTTTCTCCAGCTTGACCCAGCTTTCTTCGCGGCGCGCTTTATCACGCGACAGCACGGCTTCGCCCATGGCGTTTTCAATACGGTCGAGAAAGACTTCGACTTCATCGCCGACAGTAATCTCAGCCGCTTGACCGGCCATGGCAAATTCTTTCAACGGCACACGACCTTCGGTTTTCAAACCGACATCGACAATTGCCAAATCATTTTCAATCGCGGTCACCCGACCACGCACCACTGTGCCCTCAAGCGGGGCATTAGCGGAAAAGCTTTCTTCCAAAAGCGCTGCAAAATCATCTACGGACGGGTTCAGACCCGCTTCATTTGTTTCGGACACGTTATGTGTTTCCTGTTAGTGCCAACCCCCATTTTACGGGGCGGACATCCCATGCAAAAAGCGCGCACCATTGCGAGCTTCCGGCGAACGGGCATATTTTGGAATGTGTTCTTGCGGGTTGGATTTCAGGCTTTTGGTGTCGACACCAGAGCCAGAGCCGCTGCGAACGCCTCTTCTATAGACAAATCAGTGGTATCTAGCAAGTGCGCATCTGCCGCCGCTTTCAAAGGCGCGGTGGCCCGCCCCTTATCGCGGGCATCGCGGGCTTCAATATCTGCCAGCACATCGGCCAATTGGCTGTTGGGGTCTTGCGCCAGCAATTCTTTATGGCGGCGTTCGGCACGGGTTTGCGCCGCTGCGGTAATGAATAATTTGGCCGTCGCATCGGGACAGACCACTGTGCCGATATCGCGGCCGTCCAACACGGCGCCGGCTTTGCCTTGCGGCGGCTTGGCGGCAAATTGGCGTTGCGCTTCTAATATGGCTTGGCGCACCGATGGCATGGCGGCAACAATCGAGGCGGCCATGCCGGTCTCGGCCGTGCGCAAAGCGGCGGCGAAATCCGCCTCTTGCAAAATTTGCATGTCGAGCGTTTCCGCCGCCGTAACGGCTGCTGCTTGGTCTTCCGGCGCGGCCCCAGCGCGCAATACGCTCAGCGCCACGGCGCGATACAGCGCCCCGGTGTCGAGATAGGCATAATCGAAATGCGCCGCCAATTTTTTTGCCAATGTGCCCTTGCCGGAGGCTGCCGGTCCGTCAACGGCGATAATATGCGGGGCGGTCATACGGTCTCCTTGAAAGGCTAGCGATTGGTGGCAAAACCGGCGCCCAATTGGTTCATCAGGCTGAAAAAACTGGGGAAGCTGGTATTGATCATGGTGCTGTCGTCAATCTCAATGGCCGCGTCGCTGACCAAGCCGAGGCAGATAAAGCACATGGCGATGCGGTGGTCGTGATGGGTTGCCACCGTGCCGCCACCGGCAATACCGGCCGGATTGCCGTGCACAATCAAGCTGTCGGCGCCTTCTTCGACCTGCACGCCATTGGCGGCCATTCCGGCGGCAATGGCCGCCAGCCGGTCGCTTTCCTTGACGCGCAATTCTGCCAAGCCGGTCATTCGCGTGGTGCCGTCGGCGCAGGCCGCCGCCATTGCCAAAGCGGGAAACTCGTCAATCATATCGGGGGCGATATCGGCCGGCACATCAATGCCCTGCAAGCGGCTATGGCGGACACGAATATCCGCCACGGTCTCGCCGGCCGCTTGGCGTTGATTGTCATAGCTGATATCGGCACCCATAAGCTGCAGCACACGAAACAGGCCGTCGCGCTGACGATTGAGCATGATGTTGCGCAAGACAATATCCGAGCCCGGCACCATCAGTGCGGCAATCATCGGAAAAGCCGCCGAGCTGGGATCGCCCGGTACATCAACATCGGTAGCACGCAAATCGGCCGGGCCGGTCAATTTGGCGACATGGCAACCGGCTTCTTCATAGCGGCTTATGTTTGCGCCAAATAGGGCCAGCATGTTTTCGCTGTGGTCGCGGGTCAGGTGCGGTTCGCGGACAATCACCTCACCGGCAATATGCAGACCGGCCAACAGAATGGCCGATTTGACCTGCGCCGAGGCAACCTCCGGTGTGATGTCGGCCGGCAGCAGCGTGCTGGCATGAACCCGCAACGGCAAGCGGTCGCCATCCGTGGCGCTAAACTGTCCGCCCATTGTGCCGAGCGGCCGCATCACCCGGCCCATTGGGCGTTTTGACAAAGACGCATCGCCGATAAATTCAGCTTCCAAACCGGCCCCGGCCACCAGCCCCATCATCAACCGTGTGCCGGTGCCGGCATTGCCGAAATCGAGCGGCGTTTGGGGTGATTGCAGGCCGCCCAAACCGACGCCGGTGACGCGGTAGCGGCCATCGGCCAAGCGGTCAATATCGGCCCCAAGCGCCCGCATGGCGGCCGCCGTGGCCAGCACATCATCGCCTTCCAGCAAGCCGTCAATATGGCTGGTGCCGGTGGCGCAGCCGGCCAAAATCAGCGCGCGATGCGATATTGATTTATCGCCCTCCATGACAATGCTGCCGCGCAAAGGGGCGGGGGCTTGCTGGGCTGTAAACGGGCTTGCGTCACTCATGCAGTCTTGTCGCGCTTTTGCGGCAAGCCGTCAAGCTATCGCCCCTTTGCATGGCCTTATTATATGTAATTTATCCTCTGAATATCCTTTGACACGTTCAGCGCTTCATGGCAGGAACAATTGCTGACGAATATTTGCCCGAAGGAGTTCAGCGTGGTCGATCCGAAACTGGGAACCAAGCGTGTCTGTGAAGCGTGCGAAGCGAAATTCTACGATCTGAATAAAAGCCCGATTGTCTGCCCGAAATGTAGCCATAGCTATGACCCGATGGCGGCCGCCGTGCCGGAGAAGCCGGTTGCTGAAATTGAACCGACCGTCGAGGCGGAAGAGGATGACGAGGACGCGTTGGAAGAAGATGACGACGCGCTCAGCCTCGATGATATTGTCGAAGACCAAGATGATGATGACGATGAAGACGGCATGGACGAGTTTTCCGATGAGGAAAACCTGCTGGACAATGATGAAGATGACGGTTTGCTCGACGATGCCGAAGACGATGATGATGCTTTCGGCGACGAGGATGATGACGCCTAATTGATTGGCTGTCGGCGCGTCACCTATGCGTGATGGGCCTGAACACCGGGCGGATTTGGCTGAATAAGGCGCGCAAAGCGAGCGGTAGTGAAGACGGCCGGAGCGGTCGACAGCCCGGCCAAGCCCCATCCAACCGGTTTTTTATCAAAACACCGATTTAGGGCTTGATTGCCAAGCCGTCTTCGATTAGCTTCCGCTCACTCTTTTGGGGCCATAGCTCAGTTGGGAGAGCGCTTGCATGGCATGCAAGAGGTCGGCGGTTCGATTCCGCCTGGCTCCACCAAATCCCCATAAAAATAGGAAGTTCGGGTCGTTCAGGCCGCGCTACCGGCTGCCAGTTCCAACCAGCCAATATTATTGTCGTCACGGCGATAAACCATATTCAGCACATTGCGCGGCGTCTTGAACAAGACGAAATCATGCGCCCCGACTTCCAATTGCATCACCGCCTCCGAGACGCTTAATTGCGGCACCGGCTTATTGTTTTCGGCAATCACCACGGGGGTAAATTCTTCCGGCGCCTCGTCACCGGTTTCCGGTGCGATGATTTTTTCCGGCGCATGGCTCAGCGCTTCGTTCAGCCGCTGCTGGTCGGAATGGCTTTTCAGGCGGCGTTTATAGCGGCGCAATTGTTTTTCAATTTTATGCACGCTTTGGTCAAAACTGACATAGACATCGCCATCGCTGCCGGTGGCGTGCAAATACAGCCCGCTATCGAGATGCAGCGCGCAGGCCGCCTCAAATTGATGCCCCTGTTTGGAAAAGGTGACATTAATATCGGCCGATCGGTCAAAATATTTGCTGACCGCTTCGTGTAAACGGCTTTCCACATGCTCTTGCAATGCGGCGCCGGTTTCCATTTGTCTGCCTGTAATGTGAATTGTCATTTGTCTTCCTTTCCTGCCAAATTCATCCATCAGCCCGAAACGGGCCGGCGGCCGAATTGCGGCAGGGGAGACAAAGCTCACGCAAATAAGCCAGGCTCTCGCCTGCATGCGGATTAGACCGCACTTAAAGCTTGCCCGAAAGCCGACGGCTTGTCCAGCAAACGGGTCAGGAAAAGGTGAAAAAGGCCGTGTCTTTAAAGCGGCGCTTAGAGCTTGAAATCATCACCGAGATAATGCGCCCGCACCGCTTCATTTTCGACGATTTGTTCGGCCGTGCCCTCGGTCAGCACATGGCCGTCATACATAATCACGGCGCGGTCAATAATGCCCAGCGTCTCGCGCACATTATGGTCGGTAATCAGCACGCCCAGCCCACGATCTTTCAATTGCGCGACCAATTCGCGAATATCGCTAATGGCAATCGGGTCAATACCGGCAAACGGCTCATCGAGCAGAATGAAACTGGGGTCGCTGGCCAACGCCCGGGCAATCTCAACGCGCCGCCGTTCGCCGCCGGACAGCGCACCGCCGGCCGATTTACGCACATGGGTGACGGAAAATTCACTGAGCAGGCTTTCCAGCCGATCTTGGCGGGCCTGTTTGTCCGGCTCCACCACTTCCAAAATCGACATGATATTGGCTTCCACGCTGAGCGTGCGGAAAATCGAGGCTTCTTGCGGCAAATAGCCGACCCCCATGCGGGCGCGGCGATACATGGGCAGGGCCGAAACATCATGGCCGTCGAGCAGGATTTGCCCGCTATCGGGGCGCACCAGACCGGTAATCATATAAAAGGTCGTGGTCTTGCCCGCCCCATTCGGTCCCAATAGGCCGATGGCTTCGCGGCGATTGAATTGCAGCGACACGTCTTTGACCACCGTGCGGCCGCGATAGCTTTTGCACAGGTTCAGCGCGCCCAACCCACCGGCATGTTTGGCTTGATGCGAAGCCGGGCCGGTCGGCTCAGTCGTTGCTTTTGGGGAGGTCGTATCACTCATGACGGGCAATCTATCGTGTTTTCCGGCCGCTGCCTAGCTGGCTGATTATCGGCGCGCTTACTGGCTCAGTTGAATGCGGGCGCGGCTTTTGCTGCCGCCGCTCAATTGGGCGCGGCCATCGGCCATATTCAGGCGCAGCGTGGCGCCGCTCAGCATGCCGGCTTTTTGATTGTTTGTGGCCGCTTGGCTGACCACCACTTGGCCGGATAACAGCATGACGTCTTGTTGCACATCATAATCGGCCTGCATGGCGCGCGCCGTTTGCGTGCCGTCGCTCATCACCACATCGCCCAACGCTTTCAGGCTTTGCGCCGTGCCGTCAGCGGCCAGGGTGATTTGCATAAAATTGGCGTAAAGCGTCACCGCCCCTTGGCTGATGCGCGCCGCACCGGTCAGGTCAGCGCGGCCGTTTTCCTGCTGCCAAACCAATTTATCAGCAACCAAATCAATCGGCGCGGCGGCGTCGGTTTGAAACCGTAGGCTTTGCGCCGCCACCGGTTGGCCCAACAAAGCCGCCGCAGCCAGCAGGGCAGCAAACTGTCCGAGGGCGCGTCTCATGGGTTGCTCCGTTTCAGGCGCAACTTCACCTTGTCAAAGCGATAAATGCCGCCCTTGCTGTCGGCAATCATCGCGTCGGCCGACAGGGCCCCGGCCGGGCCGCGCATGTCGATTTTTTGCGGCGCCACCAAAGTGCCGGCCTCAGAATTGAAATCCAGTTTTTCCGTGGTCAGCCGGTTTCCTTGACTGTCAGACAGGCGCACCGCGCCGACAAAACGGGCTGCTTTGCGCTGGCTGGAAAACACCCCCCGCTTGGCGGTCACTTGCATGGCGCCATTGGCCCCGCTGAGGCGCAGATTAAGCACCTTTAAGTGCACGCCATTATCGTCTGTTTGGCGGCCGCTTTCAGCGGTCAGTATGTAGGACTGCCCGTTTTTCAACCGGCCTTCAAATTGCGGTGCTTCAATCGCCAAATCGCTGCTGACAGCCAGTTGCGCGGTTTGCGAAAAGCGCCCCAACATATCGCGATTGGCTCCGGCGATCAGTGCCAACAGGCCGATAAGCGCCAACACCGGCAGGAGTTTACGCAAGATCTTGACGCGTTCTGAATAGCTGGTGGGGTCAACGGCCATAAATCAGTGTCGCGTTAATGTGAGAAAATATCAATATCTTCCCAACCGGCCAAATCCATGGCCGAGCGCACCAGCACGAAATCAAAACAGGCTTCCGCCATGGGGCGGCGGCCTTCGCGGTCGAGCATGGTTTCCAAACGATCTTTTAACGCGTGCAAATGCAGCACATCAGAAGCGGCATAATTCAATTGCGCGTCCGACAGATCCGGCGCCCCCCAATCAGAGCTTTGTTGCGCTTTTGAAAGGTCAACTTGCAGCAATTCGCGGCACAATTCTTTCAGCCCATGGCGGTCCGTATAGGTGCGCACCAGCTTGGAGGCAATTTTCGTGCACCATAGCGGCGCCGCATGGACGTTGAGATATTGCGCGATGATCGCCAAATCAAAACGGGCATAGTGAAAAATTTTCACCAATTGCCGGTCGCCCAGCACCGCCTTCAAATTGGGCGCCGCATAGGGGTCGGGGTTCTGCTCGCTCTCAGGCGCAAATTGCACAATATGCACCTCGCCATCGCCGGCCGATAATTGCACCAGGCACAGCCGGTCGCGGGCCGGTTTCAGCCCTAATGTTTCGGTATCAACGGCAATCGCGCCGGTGAAAGTCAGCCCGTCGGGCAAATCGTTTTTATGCAGATGAATGGCCATGGCGGTGCCTTTCTGTGCCGGTTGCGTGTTGTTGTCTAGCGCTTTCTTGCCGCCTTCACCGGCTAAAGTCAACCAAGCGGCACTGTGGCCTTATCGGCCGTCGGTTTTGCGTCGATGCTTACCGGCCCGACCACTGACCCGCTTGCGCCACATGCGAAAGCTGGAGGCCTTCATTTCGCGGCGCATTAAGACAATGACCTCAGCCTCGCTGAGCCCGAAAGTCGCTTCTATGGCCTCAAACGGGGTTTCGTCATCCCACGCCATGGCGATGATTTCAGAAATTTGCGCCGCATCCATGCACTGGATGTAGGCGGCGCTCAGTCTTCGTCCAACCGCCGCAGCGGATGCATGCCGTCCACCATGCCCATAAAGGGCGGGTAAATCGAATAGCCGACCAGCGATTGCAATTCCGGCGACAGGGCGCGCACTGTTTGCTTGTCCAGCTCGAGCAGATAATTTTCCTGCTGCCGCATATAGGCCTCGCAATATTGATGGGTTATGGCAAAGCGCGGCCTGTCAGAGCGGTTTTCGCCGCCGCCATGCCAAGTGGTGCCGAGAAAAAACACCACGGAGCCTTGCGGCATGACGGTCGGAAACGCTTCGTCAAAGCGCGCTTGCCGGTCGTCCCCCCAGCTATGGCTTTGCGGCACCATAACGGTGGCGCCGTTTTCGGCGGTAAATTCGTCAATCGCCCAAACCGTGGCGGCCCCCAGCGGTTGGCGCGGCCGCGGCAGGCGATAAAAACTGTCATCCGTGTGCAGGCCTTGCGGCGTTTCCCCGGGCAGAATATTGATGATTTGGCTTTGCGACAGCAAAAAGCCGGGGCGGAAAAATTTATCCATCAATCCCAAAATACGCGGATGGGTGGCCAGCGCATCGGTGGCGCGGGTTTTGCCAAGCACATTATAAACCCGCTGTGTCTCTTCACCTTCAAAATCATTACGGCCCTTTTTCGCCAGCAGGGGCAAGCATTGCTGCTTAATGGCGGCGCAGGTTTCGGCGTCCAACAGTTTTTCAATAATCACATGGCCGTCGCGCATGAGGGCCTCAAAATCGGCATCAATGGCGGCGCTGCGGCGGTCGCTGCTTGGCTTTACTTGTTTATGGGTGCCGGCATGGTCGGCATCAAAATATTTCGAGCTGTCATAGCTGGTTTGGCTGTCAGACATGATGAGGTGGTCTCCTATTTGTCGCTCAGGCGCAGCGCATGGCGGATAAATTGCCAAATCTGCTGTTTTGTTTCGGTGCGCGGCGGCCGCGTTTCGGCCAGCACCGCTTGGTCAAGGGCGAGGCGCAATCCGCCCATCAACAGGCTGACGGTGACGGCCGGTTGCAGCGTGGCATCGACCACACCCTGCTTTTGCCCTTGGCGAATGTTTTTTGCGCCAAGCGCCAATAAGGCTTCAAGATGGGTGCGTTCAATATCCAGCACCTCCGGTTCGCGCGCCAAGCGACCGGCAATCAGCGGCGCTAAAGGATGATCGAAATAATAATCAACCATCGCTTCGGTGCGGGCTTGCTCGCGCGCTTCCCAGGCCAGCTCCAGCGGTATTGCCGTGCCCAATGAAATGGCGCGCAGCGGCTCATAAAACCGATCGACCACGGCGGCAATCAAACCGGCTTTCGAGCCGAAATGATGATAGGCCAGCCCGACCGACAGACCGGCCCGTTGCGCCACCGCACTCATTTCCATTTGCCCGTCGCGGGCAATCAGTTCGTCCTCGGCCGCTTGCAGTAATTTTTCCGAACTGGGAACCTTGTCCAACATAATGTCGCCATTTCCTTAAATTGAATTCAATTCAATATAAGGGTCAAGAGCTAGTTCTGTCAAACTGTCCCGTCAAATCGGCCATATGCAGTTTGTTGTGGTGAATTTTACCCAGTTTAGATAAACAAAATATGGCTCCATTCGGTGCGGGTGAGGAATATGTCTAAGGAAAATAGCTTTTATTACGGTTTGGCCATTGTTCTTCTGGCCGGGTTGACGCCCTTGGCTATACTTATCGTCACAAACATTCACATATACAATATGCCCGACTTCTATTACGCTGGATGGGCAACAGTATTTTCTGCTTTGATTTTGGTTGGGGCTTATCTGCTTAGCTGGAAAATCGATTGGCGCTACAGGGTGCCAGCGCTTATCGTCGGCTTGTCGCTCATATGGCATATCAGTCACCATTGGACGGCTCTAAAAGGGCTGCCGCTACCGTTACCCTCGTTGGTTTGGATCGCAATATGGGCTGGCTTGCTATATGCGTTGGCCTATCGCTACTGGATGCCAGTGCTGCTTAGGTTTATCGTTGTTTTCCATCTTCTATTGCTTGGGAATGCGGTCTTGCTCGCGATTGGGCATGCTTTTAACGGTACGGTCGAGAATATCACCGCCGAAGAGGCTATGCATGGGCGCGACATCAGCTTCGAACGCAATGAGAATTTTGCAAATGGGCGCAACTTGTTTGTTGTTATTACTGACGCTCTCGCGTCCCGCGATCGTTTGGTCGCTTTGGGTGTCGACCCGACCGAGATGGATGATGTGCTTCGTGATTTCAAGGTATATGACACGCACAGCCCCTATAATGTCACCTATCTAAGCTTGGCGGCCTTTACCGAATTGGATTATCCGGTGGTAGAGGGCGATCCGGTTTACAAAGATCGTGCTACCCTTTATCCGGATTTTCTGGCCAAGCGAAAACCGAACCTATTTAGGGTGGCGGAGGAAGTCGGATATGAAGCTTTTCTGTTCGGCAACCAGTGGGGGCCATGCACCGACCTCATGAAAGTTTTATGCAGCAATCAGTTAATCGGCAAGGAGACATTCTTCGAGAGTTTATTGTTTGATTACGCGGTTAATGTTTTATACGGACGCGCATTTTGGGCGCCGGTTTTACTGGCCCAGCAAGAAAAATTGCAATCCAAGCGACCAATTCTCAATACCAATGACCCGTTATTTCTTCTGAGTCGTATAATGCCTGCATTAAGTGACCGGCTTAAAAAGGGAAATAATATTTTCTTCATGCACCAAATGATGCCGCATTATCCATATGTGGATGATATGTGCCGGTCTTACGGATGGGTGACGGAACCTGATTCACCCAAGCATTTCGGGAAATATATTGAATCCACATCTTGTTTGATGAAGCGATTGCATCGGGTCAAACGCGACATTCTGAGTATTGATGAGAATGCCATGATTGTGGTGCTTGGAGATCATGGGCCGGCATCGTTTTCTCGGGCCGACCGAATGTCTGCCTTTGCAGCAGTTTACAACCGTCATGATTGCACCGACCTTAACCGCGACATGACCAATAATCTCGAAGTGTTGCGAGCTTCATTTTCCTGTTTTGGTATCACTTTGGCGCCCCCACGCTCGAAAACATTTGCGGCTTATTGGGCCACTTATGAAGGAAAGGGGTTCGGCAAGGTAACGAAGATAAAGGGTTCATTGCTGCCGATTGGTTCACCCCCTAAGGCACATATCCAATAAGGTATCAGCAGAAGGCTTTTTTGAGTTGGGTGATATGCTTGATCAACAGGCCGTGATGCCAGAGTGGGCGGTGCGAAAGGTGCAATGCATATAATATTGACCGGGCATGGTCAGTATTGTAATTGGAAATTGTGCATTATGTAATTTTGTTTGTCTTAACTCTCGGCCCTCAGCCCGCATTTGCTTATTTAGACCCAGGTTCAATAAGCTTGGTTCTGCAGGGATTGCTGGCCTTTATTGCCGGCATTGTCGCAACCGCCAATTATTGGTGGGCGCGGGTTTTCGGCTTCGTCCAAAGGATTTTCAATCAGCCACCGAAGCCAGATGGCGAGCAGTAAATTTATCATCTTAGGTGCCGGCAAGCCGTTCGCTGGAGATAAGCAATTATTCTTAAAAGATACTGACCTAGGCTCATCTACATTGAGGTGGATGTTGGATGCAGTGGGCTATCTCGAACCGGATGTGCATTTCGTTGGCGGCTATAACCACCATCTGGTTAAGGAAACAAATCCTAATTTAACTTTCTGTCATAATCCAAAGTGGCAGGAAACTGGAGCCGCCGCCTCGCTTTTGACCTGGTTTGAGGCGAACCCTGATGCGGCTAATGACATGCCGTTT
>JBMHCM010000031.1:0-5311 GCA_049889915.1 Parvibaculales bacterium | reverse complement strand
GGCCCATTGGGCGCCGTGCGGGCCGGCGTTGCTTATGCACCGGCCATCAGCCAAACAGGCCATCAAGAGACCGCTAAAGGCGGTAGCCGCAAAGTGCGGATTGACGGTACCAATCGCAAAGTTGAAGAGCTGACGCCGGTGGTGCCGCAATTATGGCTGACCCCGGCCATGGACCGATTGTTTATTGATGCGGCCGGCGGACGGCGTAAATTTCTCGACCGCTTTGCGCAAACCTTGGACGTCACACTGACCCGCCATAGCAGCGCTTTTGAAAAAGCCATGCGCGAGCGCAACCGCTTATTGCAAACGCCCAATACGCCGTTTTCCGGCAATAGCTGGCTGGATGCGTTGGAAGAAGAAATGGCCCTGCACGGCGTCGCCATTGCAGCGGCACGCCTGACCGCTTTGGACGCTCTGGCTGTCGGGCTGGCGGCCATTCCCGAGACCGCTTTCCCGCGCGCCAGCATTGCGCTCGACGGCACATTGGAGGTGGCCCTGCGCGACCAAGCAGCGGTTGATGTGGAAGATGCCTATCGGGACCGTTTGCTGCGGGCGCGCCATTTGGATGCCAGTGCCGGACGCAGTCTGGAGGGGCCGCACCGCTCCGACTTGCTGGTGCATTATGCCGCGAAAAATATGCCGGCCCGCGATTGTTCGACCGGCGAACAAAAAGCCCTTTTGGTCGGGTTGATTTTGGCACAAGCCCATAGCGTGGCGGCGCGCACCGGCGATGTGCCGATTTTGCTGCTGAATGAGGTGGCGGCCCATTTGGATGCCCATAGGCGGGCCGCTTTGGCCGATATTCTCGGCGCTTTGGGCGGCCAAAGCTGGATTACCGGTACCGAGCTGGCGGTGTTTGACGGCTTTGCCGAAGCGCTGCCGATGAGTGCCGTTGATTTGGCGGCGCTGATGGCGGCGGCTGACGGCCAAGCGCCCTTATAAGCGGCATTATTTGGGTGCGAAATCAGGCGCGAAATCAGTTGGCAAATGGGTAAATTTTTCGCAAGACAAGCCGCGAAGCAGCTACAATAAAATGAACCAGTTAGAGAGATGGCTATATGAGCGAGCAGGACAGTTCCGCAGACAATCAAGCAGCCGATTATGGCGCCTCATCGATTAAAGTCTTGAAGGGCTTGGAGGCGGTCAGGAAACGCCCCGGCATGTATATTGGCGATACGGATGACGGCACCGGCCTGCACCATATAGTCTATGAGGTGGTAGATAATTCCATCGATGAAGCTTTGGCCGGTCACTGCGACACGGTGGAAGTCATTCTCAATGGCGACGGCTCGGTCTCCGTATCTGATAATGGCCGCGGCATTCCGACTGAAATGCACCCCGAAGAAGGCGTGTCGGCGGCGCAAGTGATCATGACGCAATTGCACGCCGGCGGTAAGTTTGACTCCAATAGCTATAAAGTCTCAGGCGGCTTGCATGGCGTCGGCATCTCCGTGGTCAATGCGCTGTCCGATTGGCTGCAGCTGACCGTGCGCCGCGGCGGCAAAGTGCATGAAATGCGGTTTGCCCATGGCGAGGCCGAGGCCGATTTGGCGGTCACCGGTGACTCTGACACGACCGGCACAATGGTCACGTTTCACCCCTCGGCCGACACTTTCACCATGACCGAATTTAATTTCGAGACGCTGGAACATCGGTTGCGCGAATTGGCGTTTTTGAACAGCGGTGTCGGCATTGTGCTGGAAGACCGTCGCGGCGCCGAGCCGCGCCGCACGGAGCTGAAATATGAAGGCGGTTTGGAAGCCTTTGCGCGCTATCTTGACCGCCATAAATCGCCGCTGATTGACGCGCCGATTACCGTGCAGGCCGAGGCCGATGATATTGGCGTTGAATTGGCGCTGTGGTGGAATGACAGCTATCACGAGACGGTTTTGTGCTTCACCAATAATATTCCACAACGCGATGGCGGCACCCATTTGGCCGGTTTTCGTGGCGCGCTGACCCGCACGGTCAATAATTACGCCAATCAATCGGGCCTTGCGAAAAAAGAAAAAGTTTCGCTGTCAGGCGATGATTGCCGCGAAGGGCTGACGGCGGTGCTGTCGGTTAAAGTGCCGGACCCGAAATTTTCCAGCCAAACCAAAGACAAGCTGGTCTCATCTGAGGTGCGGCCGGTAGTTGAAAGCTTGGTCAATGAAGTGCTGGCCAGTTGGTTTGAAGAACACCCCAATGAAGCCAAAGCGATTATCGGCAAAGTGGTAGAAGCGGCGGCGGCCCGTGAAGCGGCGCGCAAAGCCCGTGAATTGACGCGGCGCAAAGGGGCGCTTGATGTCTCCAGCCTGCCGGGCAAGCTGGCCGATTGCCAAGAGCGCGACGCCAGCCAGGCGGAATTGTTTCTGGTTGAGGGCGATAGTGCCGGTGGCTCGGCCAAACAGGCGCGCAATCGCGCCAATCAGGCCGTGCTGCCGCTGCGTGGTAAGATTCTTAATGTCGAACGCGCCCGTTTTGACAAAATGTTGTCGTCCAATGAAATCGGCACATTGATTACGGCCCTTGGTACCGGCATTGGCCGCGAAGACTTTGATATTGAAAAACTGCGCTATCACAAAATCATCATCATGACCGATGCTGATGTGGACGGGGCGCATATTCGCACGCTGCTTTTGACCTTCTTCTATCGGCAAATGCCGGAAGTGATCGAGCGCGGGCATTTGTTTATCGCCCAACCGCCGCTGTATAAAATCCGCCGGCAAAGCGCCGAGCGTTATTTGAAAGATGATGCGGCGTTGGAGGATTTCCTTATTGAGGCGGGGCTGGACGATGCGGTTTTGACCTTGGGCTCGGGCGAACAGCGCAGCGGCGCTGATTTGGCCGATTTGGTGACCCATGCGCGGCAGGTCAAGGCGGCTTTGAACGCGCTGCCGGCCAAATATCCGCAATTCATTATCGAACAAACGGCGATTGCCGGAGCGCTGACACCGGAAATTTTATCAAAGCCGGAATTGGCGGCGCAAAGCGGGCAATATATTGCCGCGCGGCTGAACCGCATGGCCGATGAAGTAGAACGCGGCTGGGAAGGCGAACCGTCCGGTGATGGCGGCTTGAGCTTTGCCCGCACGCTGCGCGGTGTGCGTGAGGAAATTCTCATTGACGGGCCGCTAATCGCCTCGGCCGATGCGCGCCGTCTCGATGAAATGGCCACCGAATTGCAATCGGTCTATCTCGACCCGTCGCAATTGAAAATCAAAGACAAGACCTTCGCCGTCAACACGCCAAGCGAATTGCTGGCCGCCATTTTGGGGCAGGGCCGCACCGGTATTGCGCTGCAGCGTTATAAGGGTCTGGGTGAAATGAACCCGGAGCAATTGTGGCAAACCACGCTTGATAAAGAAGCCCGTTCGCTCTTGCAGGTGAAAGTGCAAGATGTTGCCGACAGTAATGATTTGTTCGAGCAGCTAATGGGCGATGTGGTGGAACCGCGACGGCAATTCATTCAGGAAAATGCCCTCGCTGTCGCCAATCTTGACATTTAACAGCAGGGTTTGGCGGCTTGGCTGAGGCTCCGGCGCATCCGAAACGGCGCGGCACTGTCGCGCGGTTGGCCTATGGCGCCGCCGTGCTTGGCATATGGGCGGTCATCGCGGCGGCGGTGCTGGTGTTTTATTACGCCCTCACCCTGCCGCCGACCGAGCGGCTCGACCAAGTGCCACGACAGCCGGAAATGTCGGTCTATTCTGTGCAAGATGAATTGATGGCGCGGCGCGGGCGCAAAGGCGGCACGGCAGTGCGCTATTCTGATGTGCCGGAGGTGCTGGTGCAGGCCGTGACGGCGATTGAAGACCGGCGGTTTTTCACCCATTTCGGCATTGACCCGCGCGGTCTGGCCCGCGCCATGCTGGCCAATATGCGAGCCGGGCGTACGGTGCAGGGGGGCTCAACGCTGACGCAGCAATTGGCCAAAAATGTTTTTCTGACGCCGGAGCGCAGTTTCAAACGCAAAATCCAAGAGCTGCTGCTGGCCTTTTGGCTGGAGGCGCAATTTTCCAAACAAGACCTGCTGACGCTCTATCTCAACCGGGTTTATTTCGGGGCCGGTGCTTATGGTGTGCAGGCGGCAGCGGAGATTTACTTCAATCGGCCGGTGCAAAGTCTGACGGTCGGCGAGGCGGCTCTGCTGGCCGGTCTGTTGAAAGCGCCGTCGCGCTTTGCCCCAACGGTCAATCCGGCGGCCGCTCATCAACGCGCCCAAGTGGTGTTGCGCGCCATGCAGGCGGCCGGTCATTTGAGCCAAGAGCAGGCCGATTTCTGGGCCGCCAATCCGGTTTCCATTGTGACCCGCTCGTCGGATGCGGCGCATTATGCGATTGATTGGACGCTCGACCAATTGCCCGATTATGTCGGTCGCCCGCGTTCCGATTTGGACATCATCACCACATTGGATGGCCGCTTGCAATTGGCTGCCGAACAAGCGGTGCGCGCCGTCATGCAAGAAAAAGGCGCCGCCCGCAAAGCCGGTCAAGCGGCCATGGTGGTGATGACGCCAGATGGCGCCATTCGCGCTTTGGTGGGCGGTGTGTCTTACGCCAAAAGCCCGTATAACCGCGCCGTGCAAGCGCGCCGTCAACCGGGCTCGGCGTTTAAGCCGGTGGTCTATTTGGCAGCATTGGAAAGCGGGCTCGACCCGCAACGTGTGTATCAGGATGCACCGATCAGCATTGGCCGTTGGCAGCCGAAAAATTATGATGAGCAATATCGCGGCGCCGTGACGGCGCAGCAGGCCTTGCAAAGCTCGTTGAACACGGTGGCGGTGCAAATTTCCGAGCAGACCGGTCGCGCCAAGGTGATTGATATGGCGCGCCGATTGGGCATTTCAGCGCCTCTGCGGCCGCATCCCTCTCTGGCTTTGGGGGCTTTTGAAATGAGCTTGCTGCAGCTGACCACGGCCTATGCGCATTTTGCCAATGGTGGGCGGCAAACCTTGCCGCATATTATTTCCACGGTGATTACCGGCAGCGGCGATGTCTTGTATGAGCGTAGCCCACCGCTGGCTCTGCAAGCGGTCGATGGCCGCCATATCGGCAGATTAAATGCCATGTTGCGCAGTGTCGTGCAAGACGGCACCGGCCGCCGCGCCGCCATTGCCGGACTGCAGCTGGCCGGTAAAACCGGTACCTCGCAAAATTGGCGCGATGCTTGGTTTATCGGCTATTCCGGCGCTTTGGTCGTCGGGGTGTGGGTAGGCAATGATGACAATCAACCGATGCAGAAAGTCACCGGCGGCGGGCGGGCGGGCCCCCGGTTTGGGGGCGTTTTTTTGGGGGGGAAAAAAAAAAAAGCACAGCGCCCCCCGCCC
>JBMHCM010000030.1:0-12618 GCA_049889915.1 Parvibaculales bacterium | reverse complement strand
TGTCGCCGATAATCACCGCGTCTGAGATGTAGGGTGAGAATTTCAGTTGGTTCTCAATCTCACTCGGCGTGATGTTTTTACCACCGGCGGTAATGATGATGTCTTTCTTACGGTCGGTGATTTTGTAATAGCCTTCATTATCAACCGCCCCGACATCACCGGAATGCAGCCAGCCTTCAATCACCGTCTCGGCGGTTTTTTCCGGTTGGTTGAGATAGCCTTTGAAAATATGCGGCCCGGCATAGACAATCTCGCCGTCTTCAGCGATTTTCATGTCGGTATGCGGCACGGCTTTGCCGACTGAACCGAGGCGGTTTTCACCGGCCCGATTGGCGCTGGCAATGCCGGAGCATTCGGTCTGGCCGTAAAGCTCATACAAATCGAGGCCGATGGCGCGGTACCAACGAATGAGGTCGGGCGATACCGGCGCGGCGCCGGTAAACATGATGCGCGCCCGGTCGAGGCCCAGCATCACTTTCAAATTGTGAAACACCAGCTTTTCAGCGGCCCAGCGTTTGGCGCGCAGCCACGCATTTAAGCGACCTTCATCGCGAGCTTCTTCATAGGCCATGCCGACCGACACGGCCCATTCATAGGCAACGCGACCGGCCCAGACCGCTTCTTTGATTTTGATGACCACGGAGGAATACATTTTTTCCCACATACGCGGCACACCGAAGAAGACGGTCGGTGACACTTCCATGGTGTTTTCGAAGCTGGTATCGGGGGCTTCAACAAAATTGACCACCCAACGATAATGCAGCGATAGAAACACCGAGAATGTCCGCTCGGCAATATGGCAGAGCGGCAGAATGGAGACGATTTCCTCATCATAGCAATCGCCGACCCAAACATGTGCGTTCTTGGCCTGAAACAGCACATTGCGATGGGCAATCATTGCCCCTTTCGGGGCGCCTGTCGTGCCGGATGTGTAAACCAAAATGGCCGTGTCATCGCCGTCCACCGCGTCAATGCGGGCATCCCACTCGGCGGTATATTTGTCGAGGTTTTGCCGGCCCAGCTCATACATCTCGCTGATGAACATCACCTTGTCATCGGTAAAGGTTTTCAGGCCCTCATCTTCCAGCACAATGACCTTTTCAACCATTGGCAGCTGGTCTTTGACTTCGAGATATTTATCCAATTGCTCTTCATCTTCGACGACCAGAAAGCGGGTCTGGCTGTCGGCGCAAATATGCTGCAATTGCGACGGCGCATCGGTGGTGTAAACGCCGTTTGAAACACCGCCACAGCACAAAATGGCAAAGTCGAAAAACAACCATTCTTTGCGGTTTTCAGCGAGGACCGAGACAACCTCTTTCGGTTGCAGGCCCATTGCCATCAGCGCTGCGCCCAATTCGCGGGCCGCTTGGTAATATTCAGTCCAAGTATAGCTGTTCCAAATGCCGAATTCTTTTTCGCGCATGGCGACGCGGTCGCCCAATTCAGTGCAGCGTTTACGAAACAGCTGCGGCAGGGTGGTGCAGCCGTCAATGGTCGACAATTCTGTCCATGCGGGGTTCACATCCGTCATTTTCTGATCCTTATCGCCAAGTTTTGCGTTGTTTCCAGCGCCGCTTCCCGCGGGCGCTTTCTTCTTTCTTGCCAAGATAAAATTCTTGGATGTCGCGGCTATTGAGCAGACGATCGCGGTCGCCTTCCATCACCACGCGACCAACCTCCAGCACATAACCGAAATCGGCCAGCTGCAGCGCCATATGGGCATTTTGCTCAACCAGCAAAATGGTCATTTTCTGCTCTTTATTGAGCCGTTCAATAATCTCAAAAATTTCGCCGACCAATTTTGGTGACAGGCCAAGCGACGGCTCATCGAGTAGCATCATGCGCGGGCGCATCATCAACGTGCGGCCAATGGCCAGCATTTGCTGCTGCCCGCCGGACAGATAGGCGGCCTCATTTTTGGCCCGCTCGCGCAGGATAGGGAAATAGTCAAACACCATTTCCAAATCAGCGGCGATGCCGTCTTTATCTTTGCGGGCAAAGGCGCCCATTTCGAGGTTTTCTTGCACCGATAGGAAGGGAAACACCTCGCGGCCTTCCGGCACATGCCCCATGCCCATGCGGGCGACACGGTCCGGCTCAAAACCGGCAATGTTTCCGCCTTCGAACTCAATGCTGCCTTTTTGCGGTTCCATGGCGCCGCAAATGGTTTTCAGCACGGTGGTTTTGCCGGCCCCGTTGGAGCCAAGCACGGTAACAATTTTGCCTTCTTCCACATCGAGGCTGACGCCGCGAATGGCCATAATCGGGCCGTAAAAGGTCTCCAGATTGCGGACTTTCAGTATATTCCGGCTCATGCTTCCCCTCCCAAATAGGCGGCGACAACATCAGGATGATTTTGCACTTCTTGGGCGCTGCCCTCGGTAATCACGCGGCCATTATTGAGCGCCAAAACGCGGTCGGACACTTCATTGACCAAACTCATATCATGCTCAATCATCAGCACGGTCATGCCGAGATCGTTTTTGATATCGTCAATCCAAAAGCCCATTTCCTCGGTTTCTTCCGGGTTGAGGCCGGAGGCCGGTTCATCGAGCAGCAGCAATTCGGGTGACACGCACAGGGCGCGGCCCAATTCAATTTTCTTCCGTACACCATATGGCAAATTGGCAATGCGCTCATTGCGGTAATGCGCCAGTTCCAAAAAGTCGATGACATCCTCAACTTGCCGACGATGGTCCAACTCGGCACGGCGGACACCCGGATCAAACAGCATTTGCCGCCAAATCGACAGCTTGTTGTGTATCTCACGACCGATAAGCAGGTTTTGCAGCACGGTGGAATGCTCGAATAATTCGATATTTTGGAAGGTGCGGGCAATGCCCAGACCGGCAATCTCATCTGACCGCGCATCGGTGATGTCTTGGCCTTTGAAGCGAATGCGGCCTTCAGACGGTGCGTAGAAAGACGAAATCATGTTGAAAATCGTCGATTTACCGGCCCCGTTTGGCCCGACAATGGTGAACACTTCGCCTTTTTCAATGCTGAAGCTGGCACTATCAACGGCCTTGACGCCGCCAAAGCTGAGGCTCAAATTATCAATCTCAAAGAAACTCATCGCATCCGCTCCGTCCGCAAATACGTCCGTTGCCGCTTAAAGGTGTTGCGGCGATAGAAGGGGAAGTTTTCCAGCAGGGTGCGCAGCTTGACCCAACGGCCATACACACCCTCCGGCTCAAAAATAATGAACAGCACCAAAATGAGGCCGAACAGGCCCGGCTCCAAGCCCGGCTGCTGGCCGATGGCCGGTGGCAGCGCATCTTTCAAAATCGAAATCGTGCTTTCCAAAAAGCCGATGAGAATGGCCCCATAAATCGCCCCATGCACCGTGCCGAGGCCACCCACCACAATCATCAGCAAAAGCTGAATGGACAAGAGGATACCGAAAACCTCCGGTGCCAAGAATTGGATGAAATGGGCAAACAGGCCGCCGGCCAGACCGGTCAGCGTGGCGCTGATGAAAAAGGCGATGACTTTGGTGCGGCTGACACGAATGCCGAGACTTTCAGCCGAAATCTCGCTATCCCGAATGGCCAACATGGCACGCCCCAAGGGGGTGCGCAGTACGTTCAGCACCAGCAGGATGGATAGCGTCAGCAATACCAGCGTGATGTAGTAGAACTCCCAAGCCTCAAACACTTCATAGCCGAACAGGTTTGGCGCTTCGACAATCATGCCACGATTGCCGCCGGTAACGCTTTCCCAATGGATGATGACGTCTTCGACCACAATGGCGAAGGCTAGCGAGGCAATGGCCAAATAGAGGCCAATCATCCGGCTGGCCGGAATGGCAATAATCAGGCCGACCAGACCGGCCAAAAGCGAAGCGGCAGGCAATGAGACAATCCACGGCACGCCATTGCTGATCATATATGAATGAGCATAGGCGCCAATCGCCATAAAGGCGGCATGGCCCAGCGACACTTGTCCGGTAAAGCCGGTGACCACCATCAGTCCAAGCCCTGCGAGGGCGTAAATCAACACGCGGGTCAGCTCATTGATCCAATAGGTATCGAGCACAAACGGGGCCACGATAACGGCGAGTGCCAGCAGCCCATACCAAAAGGCGTGGCCGCTATGTTTCACCAAGCGAATATCTTGGTTGTAATCGGTTTTGAACAAGACGCGCATCGGCTACACCTTCTTCTGATAAATGGTTGCGAACAGCCCTTCAGGCCGCAGCATCAGCACCGCGAACATGATGAGATAGCCGATAATGTTTTTCACTTCCGGCAGATAAGCGGCGGCAAACGGCTCGGCAATGCCGATAATAAGGCCGCCGACCAGCGCGCCGGGCAGCGAACCAAAACCGCCAATCACCGCGGCGGCAAAGGCTTTAATGCCCAAAAAGCCGTTAAGCGTGCCGATAAGGGTAATCGGTGCCAGCAGCACACCGGCGATACAGCTAATGGCGGCTGCCAAAGCCCACACGCCGGAATAAACCAGCTTTACCGGAATGCCGACATAGAAAGAGGCCAATTGGTTTTGCGAGGCGGCCTGCATGGCCAAGCCCCAACGGCTATAGCGCAAGAACGCCCAAATGGCGGTGACCACCAAAAATGTGCCGCCCATAATGGCCAGACGGTCATGGCCGATAACCGCACCGGCAATGTTTGACTGACCGGCAAAGGGTGTGTCGAGGCTCAGCGGGCTTTGTCCCCAAATCATGCCGGCAGCAGCGCGAAAGATGAAGCCAAGGCTGATGGTCAGGATAACGACGGAGAATTGCGGTTGGCCGATAATGCGGCGCACAACCACCATATCGACCAAAAAGCCGAAAACGGCCATAGTTAAAACGGCACACACCAAAGCCAACCAGAAGTTGAGGCCAACAATCGCCGAAAAGGTGAAGGCGACAAAGGCGCCAAACATCATAATGTCACCTTGGGCGAAATTGACCATTTCCGTGGCTTTGTAAATCATCACAAAACCCATGGCGATGAGGCCGTACACACAGCCCTGCGAAATGCCAATAATCAACAATTGCAGAAATTCTGCCATAAGCTTCGCGCGCCTCCCAAACTCACGAAAGGGGCAGACGGCCCCGAAATGAAGCCCTAAGATTATCGACATTGCTTGTGTTTTCAACCCCTATATTGTCGCGCCAATGTCGCCTATGGTGTTGATAATTGTGGGTGAAAAGCGTGAGCGTGTATGAGTTTTCGAGAGCGAAGTGAGGCCGAGCAGGGCTTCTCAACGATTTGGAATGTGCATATCGCGCCGCATTTGGGGCGCTATAAGGCGGCTTTTACGTCCAAGCGGCGGCTCGTCTTCTTCGGCGTGTTCGGCTATTTCCTGTTCGTTGTGCCGGCACTGATGTGGTCGCGCTCTTTGGTCGATCAGCAAAACGAAACACAAGTGCAGCTGGCAGCCCTTGGCGCGTTGGCCGTCTCCTGTGGCTGGTTTTATATCACCGGCAAGGCGTTTTATGACGAGGTGAAAAACTTCGACGAATTTATGCGGGCCAGTGTGGCGCAGCATTTTGCACCGATTTTTCGCCGCGAGCCGCGCGATGAGGCAGCCTATCATTACGCCCATATGCTGCAGCACGAGCGGATGACCAAAAAGGGCGACGCACTTATCAGCAATTATCACATCGGTACCTATCGCGATTGTTCCTTGGAGTTTTTCAATGTGCGCTATGAGCGGGTGCGCTGGTCGCGCAATGGGCGGCGCAGTCGGCGGCGGCATTATTTTCTCGTTGTTGCAATTGGCGTGCCGGTACCTTTTGAGGGCGAAATTCACATCAAGCGCGATTATGGCGGGCTGCTCAATTGGATGCGCGGCAAAGCGCTTGGCAAACGCCGTTTCAAAGTCAGCCATCGCGGCTTTGAAGACCAATTTGAGATTTATGCCGATAGCGCCAATGCGGCGCGGCAATTGGTCAGCCGCTCTTTCTGCAATAATCTGATGGCCATTGAGCGCATGTATCCGAAGGGCTTTGGCATATTCAAACGCCCGACAACGGCGCTGTTCAAAGACGGTAAGTTCTTCCTGATTATCGGCAATGTGCGCGATATGATGACGGATGGCATTTCCTATACGCACCCCGACAAAGTGCAGCAAACGGCGCGGCGGATGATTGCCCGTCTGGCGGTGATGCCGCGCATTGTCGATTATCTACATGGGCGACGACCACGAAATTCGTGACTCTTTGCTCTGTTTTAATTGACGGCCATCTGCACAGGCGGCACAGTACAGGCAAACAGGGAGGCAATAATGCAAAGAAGAAGTTTTTTGGCAGGGGCCAGTGCGCTTGCCGTTTCCACCGCACTCAGCAAACCGGCTGTCGCAGCCACCGATGAATTTGTAAAATATGACGGCATGGGCCAAGCGGCGCTGGTGCGCAAGGGCGAGGTGTCGTCTCTCGAATTGGTCGATGCCGCCATTGCGCGCATTGAGAAATTCAATCCGGCGCTCAATGCGGTCATTCATAAAATGTATGACAAAGCCCGTGCCTCAGCGCAGGGCGATTTGCCCGACGGGCCGTTTAAGGGCGTGCCTTATTTGATTAAGGATATTTCTGAGCTTGAGGGCGAGCCGCTGACCTTCGGTTCGCGGCTGTTTGCCAATAATACCGCTGACTTTGACAATGGTAGCGTGGTGCGCGCCAAGCAGGCCGGTCTGGTGATTGTCGGCAAAACAAATACGCCGGAGTTCGGCTTTATTTCCACCACAGAGGGGCAGCTATTTGGCGCGGCGCGCAATCCGTATGATGCCGCCTATCATACAGGCGGATCGTCTGGTGGTGCCGGTGCGGCAGTCGCTTCCGGCATGGTGCCGTTCGCGCATGCCTCTGATGGCGGTGGCTCAATTCGTATTCCGGCCTCAATCTGTGGGCTGGTCGGGCTAAAGACGACGCGTCAGCGTTTGTTCCAAAACACCCCGCCGCTGGGGGCGGCCGATATTGGCGTGCGTTTGGCGGTATCGCGCTCGGTGCGCGACACGGCGCAAATTCTCAATGTGTCTGAGAAAAAAGGGCCGGATGCCGATTACGCGCCGGTCGGCTTTGTTGACGGGCCGTCCAAAAAGCGGTTGAAAATCGCCTTTTTCACGCAAGCCTTTGACGGCCGCGAACCGCATCCGGACGTGAAACGCGCCACCGAGCGTGCCGCCAAGCTATGTGCCGATTTGGGGCATAAGGTCGAAGCGGTTGATGCGCGCGTGGTGACCGAAGAGTTCCTCGATCAATTCATGAATGTCTGGGCCATCAGTGCCTATCAATTGGTTGAGAATGCGCGGCTTATCGGCCTGACGCAGGGGCGGTGGGTCAGCTCAGAAGATGTGCTTGAGAAATTCACCCATGGTCTGGCCGAGTTGTATGAAGGGCGCTTGGCCAAGGATGAGAATATTCTCGAAAAAGCGGTGGCTTATTGCAAAAAGGTTGAGGCCGACTATGAGGCGTTCTTCGAGAATTATGACGTCATTCTGTCGCCGACCCTTTTCAAACCGCCATTGATGATTGGTGAGCAGGGCAGCCATAAGGGCTTTGACGAGCTTTACGCTTCAGTGCTCGATTATGTTGCCTACACGGCACAATATAATGCGTCCGGCAATCCGGCCATCAGCCTGCCGCTGTTCACCAGCCGCGAGGGAATGCCTATCGGGTCGCAATTTGCAGCCGCCAAAGGTGGCGAAGACACGCTGTTGCATCTGTCTTATGAATTGGAAGCAGCGCGTCCGTGGGCCAATCGCTGGCCGGATTTTTCAGCCATGAAGATGTAACCGGCTGCAGCCGTTCAGCGCAATCTGGGAGGGGGCGATTTGCAAAGTCAGCAAGTAAATGAGTTTGTGCGTGGCGGCACGGTATTGTTCGCCGCTTTCGTCGGCATCGGCGTCAATTTGACGTCGATGGTTTATTACTCTTCCGGCATTTGGGTGCGGCCCTGGCAAGATGAGTTTGGTTGGACGCGGGCCGAGATTGGCGCGCAGCAGTCGATTTCCGTCATTGTCATGATGCTGTTGGCGACTTTTGCCGGTCAGCTGATTGACAAATATGGGCTGAAAAAAGTCACTACTATTTCTTTGGCCGGGTATGGTTTCTTGCTGCTTGGCTTTACGCAAATGTCTGGCCCGATCTGGCAATTATATGTGCTGTCAGCCCTATTCGCGATATTTGGCGTGGCCTCGACCAGCCTGGCCTTCACCCGCGCGGTCAATGCGTTTTTCGTTAAGCACCGAGGGCTGGCGCTTGGTATCAGCCTGACGTCGACAGGCGTTATGGCTTATGCCATGCCGAAATTCATGACGCCGTTCGTTGCTGAAAATGGTTGGCGGGCCGGTTATGTGGTGATGTTTCTCATCGTCATGGCGTCGCTGCCGATTGTCTATTTTCTGATTAAAGATACGCCGGATGACGCCGCCGAAGCTGACGGCCCAACGCAAGCACAGGAGGGGGTAAGCCTGAAAGAGGCTATTCGGTCTTCCGTGTTTTGGCGGGTGGCGGGAATATTCTTCCTTATCTCAGTCGCCATTTTGGGCTTGATACCGGCCTATATTCCGATGCTGCAAGACGCCGGTATGACGCCGCAACAAGCCGGTGGCTTGGCCGCTATTCTGGGTCTGTCAGTCATGGTCGGGCGCTTGCTTATCGGCTTTGTCATAGACCGAGTGTTTGCGCCCTATGTAACGGCGGCTGTGTTTGCGCTGGTTGGCATGGGCTGTCTGTTGCTTGGCATGGGTGGCATTGGCTATGCCATGGTAGCCGCCATTGCGCTGGGCTTTGCGGTCGGCGCTGAGGTTGACCTCATTGGCTATTACACGGCGCGCTATTTCGGCATGGCCCATTACGGCTCGGTTTACGGACTGCAATACTCCATCTTTATTTTTGGGGCAGGTGTCAGCCCGATTTACACGGGCTATATTTGGGATGTCACCGGCAATTATGATATTGCGCTGATTATGGCGGCGGTGTTGATGCTGCCGGTTGTTGCACTGGCGCTCAGCCTCCCTAAATTTGAACGCGATTAAGATGCACGCTTTTTTGACCCGCCACCGCAAAAAGCTGATTGCCGGCGGTATAGGCGTATTGTTGCTGGCGGGTGTCAGCGGCGGCTATGTCTATCACCGTTTGACGCAACCCTTTATGACGGCGGAAAAACTGGCCGATATAAGGGCGCAAGCGGCGGCGCAAAACGAGGCCGCCTTATCGGTACCGCCGGTCGCACAAACCGCCTTGCCGCAACCCGATAGCGACCACAATGTCTATTTCGGCGATTTGCATGTGCATAGTCGCTTGTCTTTCGACAGCTATATTTTCGGCAATCGATTGGGGTTGGCAGATGCCTATCGATTTGCCCAAGGCGCGGCGTTGAAAAATCCGGCCGGGGAGACCATGCAGTTGACCCGCCCATTGGATTTTGTCGCCATTACCGACCATGCGGAGGGGTTTGCCATGTCGTCGCTTTGCGGCGATGAGACTGCCGATTTATCTGATAAGGCGCGTAGCTTTTGTGCCGGTTTTGACAAGCCGTCGGCCGGTTTGTTTATGGAGCTTCGCCGCAGCGGGCAGAAGCGCCCCATGCGGCGAATCCCACTGGCTTATGATGAGGTGCAGATAGAATATGAAAACACCACATGGGCGCATGTGGTGGCGATGGCAGACAAGTTCAACGCGCCCGGGCGCTTTACCACCTTTGCCGCTTATGAATATTCGCCGCCATTGGTCGATACCGGCAAGCATCATCGAAATGTGATTTTCAAAAACGGCACTGTGCCAAGGCATGCCATATCCGGATATGACGCTGCAGAGGTGATGGATTTATGGCGCGGTTTGCGCGACACCTGCCAAGCGCCATGCGATGTGCTGACCATTCCGCACAATCCGAATAAAAGCTGGGGACTAGCCTTTGCCGATGTGACGATTGACGGACGCGCCTATACGCCGGATGACTGGGCGCTGCGCGATGCGATGGAGCCTCTGGTCGAGATGTTTCAAATCAAGGGCGCGTCTGAATGCGCCTATGGCATCAACAGCAATGATGAGCAGTGCGGCTTTGAGCAATTTTTTCCGGTCTGCCGAGATGGGCAAGAAACGCTTTGCATTAAGCCGACCTCAATGGCCCGCGACGGGCTGAAAAAGGGTCTGCTACTCCAAGACAAACTAGGTTTCAATCCGCTGGATTTCGGTATGATTGGCAGCACGGACACGCATAACGCCAATCCCGGCGATGCCGAGGAGTGGGATTATCGCGGTGCCGCAGCGGCCTTTTCAACCCCGGCCAAGCGGCGGCTGACCGGCGGGCGCAGCACGCCTGGACGGCGCACCATTGAGCGCAATCCGGGTGGTCTGGCAGCGGTGTGGGCGCGCGAGAACACGCGCGACGCGCTGTTTGAAGCGATGCAACGCAAAGAGGTTTACGCAACCAGCGGCACCCGCATGCGGCTGATGTTTTATGGCGGCTTCAGTGATATGTCATCCTTGCCGCAGGTCGCCAATCCGAGCCGTTTGGCGCGCAAAATAAGTGTGCCGATGGGCAGCCACATGCGGCCGGGGCCAAATGGTAAGCCACAATTTTTCGTTTGGGCGTTGCGCGACCCGGCCGCCACGGCACTCGATAAAGTACAGCTGGTTAAAAGCTGGGTTGAGGGCGGTGAGACGCGCGAAAAAATTATCGATATTGCCTGCGCTGAAGGCCGCCAAGCCGATACCGAGGGCCGATGCCCGCCATTGCAAGCAACGGTTGATATGAGCAATTGCGCGCCACAGGCCGGGCGCGGTGCCGGTGAATTGAAAACCGTCTGGCGGGATGATGATTATCAAGCTGACCAGCGGGCGTTTTACTATGTCCGCGTGCTGCAGGTCGAAAGCTGTCGCTGGTCGAGCTTTGACGCCATCCGGGCCGGTGTTGCGTTTCCGAAAACCGCGCCGCAACGCATTGCCGAGCGCGCTTGGTCGTCACCGATTTTCGTCAATGGGGTCGACAGTCCGGCCGACCGTTAATCGACCGTGACATAGCGATCGCCGTTGCGGCGATAGCTAAAGCCGACACCGGCCGGTAAATGCCGCCAAATGGCTTCGGTCCAGCTTTGATAATGGGCGCAGAAAGCCGCCACCTCATCGCGCGATTTGAATTGCCAAACGCCACTGGCGGCGGCATTGCCTTGTTCTTGCTGCCAGCGGCTGTCGATAACCGCGTCAAAATCAGTATGGCGCAGCAGCAACATGTCGTCGCATAAATCCCAAATCGCCTCATAGGGCGAGGCGGCTTGCAGCGTCCAATCCTTCCAAATCATGTCGGGGTCATTGGCCTGCTCCCAAGCCAGTGGCGGCGCATCGGCCAGAAAAGCGGCGCGGCCACCGACACACCAGCCCTCGATTAAAATCACCTCAGGGCGTCCGGTAAAGGGCGGCCAATCGGCATGCGGCAGCGGGTTGTCATGGCTTTTGCTGAACAGCCGCAACATTGTTTGCCGGTCGGGCGGGGCGGTGCACAGCCGGTCGATTGTATCGCGCATCAGGGCGATATCATGCGTGCCGGGCACGCCGCGCACCGCGCATAATGGCGATATGCGCTTTGCTAAATCCTGCCGCTCGGTTTGCGACAGATAATAATCATCCAGCCCAAGGGTGACGCAACTGCGACCGGCTTCGCGCAGGCGGTCTTGCAGTCTCGCGCATAGGGTCGATTTGCCGGCTCCTTGTCCGCCGGAAACGCCGAAAATATAGGGCGCGCCGGTTTTCTCGCTCATCGCGGTTTCAATATGGGCGGTCAGCCGGTCGATAATCTCATCCAATGTCATGGCGACAGACTAGCTGATTTGGCAACGGTAAATCAGCCTCTTATGCGCCGCCCGGCCTAGAACATTTTCCGATAGGTCGCTGAGAAACTATGAATTTTCGAAAGCGTCGCGTTTTGCTGATAATTATAATCCAGCGTCAGGCTGGTGCCTTGGGCGTTCGACCAGTCCATACCGCCGCCAATGGTGATTGTCAGCGGTTCATCATTTTGGTTAAGCACCACATAATCGGTTTCGGCCGGCACATTAACGAAATTGACCCGTGCCGTGCTGGCCTCCGACAGGTCGTATTGCAAGCTGGCGGTCAGCTTATATTGCAAAACAGCCTCGCTCTCTCTTCGCGCCTGACTATTATCATCAAAGGCCAATGTGCCGCCAAGGCTCAGGCTTTCATTGTCGAGGGTTTGGGCGCGGAAAGCCAAAGGCTGATTGCCGGTTTCATTATAGGCATCCAGTTTGGTGCGCATGGCGGTGAAGCCTGCGGTCAAATCCAATTTTCCGTAAGCCACTTTGGTGTTGCGCACCACCTCAATATTGGTGAAGTGCGAACTGCCGTCGCGCTCGCCCGCCATCACGTCGCCGCTAACTTCATCGGGACGGCGATTTTCGATTTGCGAGGTAATCAGACCGCCACTGAGGTTGACCGACCATATGTCGCCAAACGGCCGCGCCAGGTAAAAGCTGGTGACGATTTGATTGGTGATGCTTTCGGATTTATCTTGCCCATCCATATTGTTTTGCCCGGCCCCAAGCGCCACGCCCAAAACCGTATTATCGGGGAAGCGATAGTCGACGCCGAAGGTCAGGTTTTGGCCAAGGAAATCCATTTCGACCGAATTTTCATCACTTTGCACAACA
>JBMHCM010000029.1:0-2776 GCA_049889915.1 Parvibaculales bacterium | reverse complement strand
GCCGCTATGGCTTGGGTCGCACCGCGCCCAATCCGGCGGTCGGCTGTGTGCTGGTGGACACGGCGGGCAGGGTGGTCGGCACCGGCTATACGCAAGCCGGTGGTCGCCCGCATGCTGAAGCGATTGCGCTGCAAAAGGCCGGTGATGGGGCGCGCGGCGGCACTGCTTACGTGACGCTGGAGCCATGCGCCCATGAAGGGCAAACCGGCCCGTGCGCCGAGGCGTTGATTGCCGCCGGTGTGTCGCGTGTGGTGTTTGCCCTGCAAGACCCCGACCCACGGGTCGATAGCGGCGGAGCGGATAAATTGCGGGCCGCCGGTATTGCCGTTGAACAGGGGCTTTGTGCCGATGTGGCGCAGGCCGATCAGCTCGGCTTTTTGTTGAAGACGGTGAGGGGGCGTCCCTTGGTGACGCTAAAGCTGGCGCTTTCGGCCAATGGCTTTATGCGCACACCGGACGGTGAAAGCCCCTGGATTACCGGTCCGCAAGCCCGTTCTATGGGGCATTATTTGCGCGCCACCCATGACGCTATCATTACCGGCAGCGGCACATTGCAGGCCGACGACCCGTCGCTTGATTGTCGACTGCCGGGCTTGGCCGACGCCTCGCCCTTGCCTGTGGTGATGCGGCGCAGCGGCGATTTGCCGAGCGACCGCAAGTTGGCGCAGCGTGATGGCGTGCTGGTCAGCAATGCCGCGCCTTTGGCTGTTTTGCAAGATTTGGCAACCCGCGGCGTCACCCGTGTTTTGTTGGAGTGCGGCCCGGTTTTGGCGAAAGCTTTCTTGCAAGAAGATTTGGTTGACGCGCTGGCGATATTTTCTGCCCCGCATGACATCGACTTAAGCGGCGAAAGCGATATATCACGCATGGGGCTGGCGCTCGACCGCTTCGCCCTGACCGCCGAGCAAACGCTTGGCGCAGATGTTTATCGCCATTATCGGCATAAAGAGGAGAGGCTGTAATGTTCACCGGTATTGTCACCGATATTGGCTCGATTGCGAAAATTTCCGTCAATCAAGACGGCAAGGGCGACACGCGTTTTGACGTGCTGACCGCCTATGATCCGGCGACCATTGATCTGGGTGCTTCGATTGCCCATTCCGGCGTTTGCCTGACGGTTATTGAAAAAGGCAGCAACGAAGACGGGCATTGGTTTGCCGTCGAAGCGTCAAAAGAAACGCTGGACGTCACTACGGCCGGCGCTTGGCAAGAGGGCGGCAAGCTGAACCTCGAACGGGCGTTGAAAATGGGTGATGAACTGGGCGGGCATATCGTCTCCGGCCATGTTGATGGTGTGGCCGAGATTGTCGATATCCGCGCCGAAGGCGACAGCCAGCGTTTTACTTTCCAAGCACCGGCGGCGCTGATGCCGTTTATCGCGCCGAAGGGCTCGGTCACTTTGGACGGCACATCCTTGACGGTGAATGAGGTTGAAGGGCTGACCTTCGGCGTCAATCTGATTGCCCATACTCAAGCCGTCACCACTTGGGGGCTGTCGCAAATCGGCGACAAAGTTAACCTCGAAATCGATGTTCTGGCGCGCTATGTCGCGCGTCTTAAACAAGCAGAAGCAGAATTGGGAGCTTCCTCATGAGCGAATTCAGCCAGTATATTTCCACTCCGGAAGAAATTATCGAAGACACGCGCAACGGCAAGATGATCGTCTTGGTCGACGCCGAAGACCGCGAAAATGAAGGTGATTTGATTATCCCCGCGCAAATGGCAACGCCGGATGCGATTAACTTCATGGCAAAATTCGGTCGCGGCCTGATTTGCCTGACGCTGATGCAAGAGCGCGCCGACCAGCTGGGGCTGGAGCTGATGTCGCAAAACAACCGCTCGCGCCATCAAACTGCATTTACCGTTTCCATTGAAGCGCGCGAGGGCATCTCGACCGGCATTTCGGCGCATGACCGCTCAAAAACCGTATCGGTTGCCATCGACCCGACCAAGGGCATGCAAGACATTGTGTCGCCGGGGCATATTTTCCCGCTGGTGGCGCGCGATGGTGGTGTGCTGATGCGGGCCGGCCATACTGAGGCCTCGGTTGATATTGCGCGCCTCGCCGGTTTGTATCCGGCCGGGGTGATTTGCGAGATTATGAATGATGACGGCACCATGGCCCGCCTGCCGGATTTGGTGCAATTCGCGCAAATCCATGGCCTGAAGCTCGGCACGATTGCCGATTTGATTGCTTATCGCCGCCGCAAAGACACATTGGTTAAACGCATTCATGAAGATGTGTTCAAGCTGGCCAATGGTAGCCAAATGAAAGCGCATATCTTTTTGAATACGGTCGCCAATGAAGAGCATATTGCGCTGGTTAAGGGCGATATCTCTGGGCCGGAGCCGGTGTTGACCCGTTTCCATGCCGAAAATCTGGTTGCTGATATTGCCGGTAGCGGCATGCCGCGGGCCGGTGTGTTTGAAAAAGCCCTTAATGCGATTGATGCGGAAGGGCGCGGCGTGATGGTGATTATCCGCAATACATCGCCGACCCCGTTTACCGACCAGATGAAGCCGGAGACCACCGGCGACCCGATGCCGACCCGCTTGCTGGATTATGGCATAGGCGCGCAAATCGTCTCTGACTTGGGCTTGCATGTAATTGAGCTTTTGTCCGACACGCCGCGCACGGTTGTTGCCTTGGAAGGCTATGACTTGAAAATTGTCGGTCAACGGGCGATTAACGGCTAACTGCCGATTGAGGGAATTATGAGCAAAGTACTGATTGTTGAGGCCCGCTTTTATGACGACATGGCCGACGCCTTGGCCG
>JBMHCM010000028.1:0-16370 GCA_049889915.1 Parvibaculales bacterium | reverse complement strand
CGGAAGACAAATTACATATCTGACAGATGCGCAGATGATTACCTGCATCGTGCAAACCAGCCAGGCTGATAAGGTAGTGAAAGCGGCGCAAAATGTCGGCGCGCAAGGCGCAACCGTTACTTATGCGCGTGGCACAGGCATTCGCGAGCGCATGGGCCTGCTGGGTGTCACCATTGATGAGCAAAAGGAAATGATCCGCGTCATCGTGTCTGAAGAGCAGGCCGACCGCGTGTTTGAGGCGATGTATCTGGCCGGTGAGTTGGACAAGCCGGGCATGGGCATCATGTTCATGAATGATCTGGATCGCATTGCCACTTATATTCCTGATGAGGTTTTGGCGGCCGCTGAACAAGCATCAGCACCGGCCAAGAAAAAAGCCCCTGCGAAGAAAAAAGCCCCTGCGAAGAAAAAGGCACCGGCCCGCAAACCGGCCGCTAAAGCCAAAGCCGGAGCGAAGAAATGATTACCGAAATTGGCGCGTTTTTACATAAGGGCGCAGGCGCGCAGCTTGTCGCCGATTTGAAAACTGATAAGCGGGTGCTGGGTGCTTATGTCGAGGCCGGACGGACCGATGATTTGTTTGCCTTTCGCGAGTTTGGCTCAGCCTCGGAAAATGATATTCTGACCGTGTTGGTGGAAAGCAAAAACGCCGATAAAATCTTCACCCTGATTTGCAAAAAAGCCGGATTGCACGAGCCGCAAAGCGGGCTTGTTTATCAAATGCCGGTGCACACGCGCATCGCCTAGTCACACTGCCTAGTGACACTAAATCGTCACACTGGTTTTTAGCCGTTTCAGCTTATATCACCTGACACGGGAGAGAGTAAGTTATGGTTACCCAATTAGAAACTGATTATTTAATCATTGGCAGCGGCGCCATGGGCATGGCCTTTGCCGACACGCTGCTGGATGAAACGCAAGCCGATATGATTATCATTGACCGCCACGCCAAGCCGGGCGGTCATTGGAATGTTGCCTATCCGTTTGTGCGGTTGCACCAGCCATCGTCTTTTTACGGCGTGCCGTCGAAGGAGTTGAGCCGCTTTGAAAAAGATAAAGTCGGTCTCAACAAAGGACTGTTTGATTTGGCATCCGGGCCGGAAGTCAGTGCCTATTATGATGATGTGATGCAGCAACACTTTCTGGCCTCCGGTCGGGTGCGCTATTTTCCGATGTGCGAATATGATGGCGATGGCGTGTTCCGCTCCTTGACCGGCGGCCAGAGCTACGAGGTCAAATATAAAAAGCTGGTTGATGCGACACGGCTGACGGTCGATGTACCGGCTGAGCACACACCGGCCTTCAGCATTGCTGACGGGGTTAACTTCATGCCGCTTAACGGGCTGCCGCGACTGCGCCAAAGCTATGACGGCTTTACGGTTATCGGCTCCGGCAAAACCGGTATGGATGCCTGCCTGTGGCTATTGCAAACCGGCGTCGACCCGGATGCCATTCGTTGGATTATGCCGCGCGATGCTTGGATGTTGCCGCGTGAATATGCGCAGAACGATATGGAATTTTTTACCGATGTGTTCGGCAATCAGGCCAATCAGTTCGAGGCGATTGCCGGTGCCGAAAGCATTGATGATATGTATGACCGGTTGGAAGCGGCCGGATGTGTGGTGCGCTTTGACCCGACGGTGCGGCCGGAAATGTTCCATGCCGCCACGGTTTCGCAGCTTGAATTAGAGCAATTGCGCCGCATTAAAAACGTTATTCGCATGGGCCGTGTGCAGGCGCTGGAGGCCGACCGCATTGTGTTGGATGATGGTGAAATTGAAACCGGGCCGGGCCAGTTGCATGTTGATTGCTCAGCCAGTCTGGCACGCACCATGGTGCGCATGTCGCCCAAGCCGGTATTTGACGGCAACGTCATTACCCCGCAAACCGTGCGTAGCTTTATGCCGGTGTTTAGCGGTTCGGTGATTGCCCATGTTGAAACCCATTATGACAGCGAAGAAGAGAAAAACCGCCTCTGCGCTGTCGTACCGTTGCCTAATACGGCCGAGGATTTTGTGCCGATGACGCTGGCCGCCATGTTGAACCAGTATAATTGGTCGCAGGAAAAAGAGTTACGCGCGTGGGTGCGCGAGAACCGGCTCGACGGCTTTACCAAGCTGACCAATAATGTGCCGCCGGAAGACGAAGAAAAAATGGCAATCTTGATGCGGATGCGCGACACTGCGCCCAAGACGGTTGCCAAGCTGATGGAGCTGGCGGCAACCATTGAAGCCTAAATATTCGCTTGAGGGAGGCTCAGATGGCGGAATTTCAAACCAATAAAAACGATATCACGCAAACACGGGTGGTCGAGGCAGGCAATAGGCCGGACGACTTCACGCTTGGTGATGGGGATATTTTGGTCAAAATTGACCGCTTTGCCTTCACCGCCAATAATGTCACTTATGGCGCGATTGGCGAGCAAATCGGCTATTGGCAGTTCTTCCCGCCCAGCCAAACTGAGGGTGAAGATACCCAATGGGGCATGGTGCCGGTATGGGGCTTTGCCGATGTCGTGGTGTCCAATAATCCGGATGTGCCGGTCGGTGATCGTTTATATGGTTACTTCCCGATTGCCGATTATCTGCAAATCACCCCGACCCGCGTCAATGACCAACGTCTGGTTGATGGCGCGCCGCACCGCGCCGAGCTGCCGCCGGTGTATAATAATTATGACCGCGTGGGCGCGGCCAATCCGCAGGCTGATAATCTGCGCTCTTTGCTCAATCCGCTTTATGGTACCAGCTTTTGTCTGTGCGATGCCCTGCAAGAGGAAGCTTACCATGGCGCCGAGCAGGTGATTATCCTGTCAGCGTCCAGCAAAACCGCAATTGGTCTGGGCTTCGGTCTGTCGCAAATTGACGGCGAGCGGCCGCGCATTGTCGGGCTGACCTCGCCCGGCAATGTCGCCTTCACACAATCGGTCAATGCCTATGATGATGTCATCGGTTATGACGCGCTGGACAGTCTTGCCAATGTGCCGTCTGTGCTGGTCGATATGTCCGGCAACCGCGTCGTGCTGGGCACGGTGCATGGCTTGCTGGGCGATAATATGAAATGGTGCCATTTTGTCGGCCTCACCCATTGGGATGATAGCGAGACGAAAAATGATCCGGCTGCCGCGCAATTGATTGCCGAGCGCAGCGCTATGTTTTTTGCGCCGGGGCATATTCAGCGGCGTGCCAAAGAACTGGGTGCCGATGCATTTAACAAACAGGTCGCTGATTTTGTGATGGCCGGCATTGCCCATGGGCAAGGTTGGATGCAGGTGAAAGAAACCGAAGGGCTGAACAAGTTCACACCGGTTTATGATGCCATGGTGCGCGGCAATTTGGACGCCAAGCAAGGGCTGATTATTCGTCCCTAAGCCTTGTCGTGCCTTGTCGGCCATCTATTTACCTCACCAGAGAGGTATATTATGGCCGATAAGCTGACACTGCATCATCTGGAATATTCGCAATCCTTCCGCGTCTTATGGCTGCTGGAAGAATTGGCCGCCGATTATGAGCTGGTCAAATATGACCGCGACCCGGTGACCATTCTGGCGCCTGAGGCATATAAGAAAATCTCGCCGCTTGGCACCGCTCCGGTGGTAACGCATGGCGATCTGGTGCTGGCCGAAAGCAGCGCCATTCTCGATTATATTGCCGACCTGCATCCCGATTGTGGCTTGCGGCCTGAGGTCGGGTCAGCCGACCGTACGCGCTATCTGTTCTGGCTGCATGCCACGCAAGGCTCGCTTATGCCTGTCATGTTGATGGATACGGTTCTGCGCATTACCGTCAGCCGGGTGCCGTTTTTCCTGCGCCCTTTGGCGAAAATGATTACCGGTGCGCTGACGCAGGGCTTTATCCGTCCGCGTCTTGCCGCCTTGCTCGACAAGGCTGAGGCGGATTTGGCCACACAACCCTATTTCGGCGGCGATAAGCTCAGCCTGGCCGATTTTCTCATCGTCTATAATATTGAGGGCTGCCAAAGCCGAGATATGCTGGCCACGCACCCTAATTTGCGCGATTGGTTGCAGCGCATGCACGCTATGCCATCGTTCAAATCTGCGACCGAAAAAGACGGCCGCCCCAGTATGATTTTGCCGGTTTCATAACCGATTAGGCGCTTGCCAAAGCGCGTGGAATTGGCTATTTCAAGAGCCTCGCAACTGCGATAGCCGGCTTAGCTCAGTTGGTAGAGCAACTGATTTGTAATCAGTGGGTCGGGAGTTCAAGTCTCTCAGCCGGCACCATTTTCCTCGCAATTTTCATTTCCGTTTCGGTTGCCGTGTTATGTTTGGGTGATTCCACGCAATGACCACACAATGGCCACACGATGACCGCTGACAGCCAAAATTTGATGCATAATGACCGCTTGGTAACAGTGCGGTTCAAACGCATGAAAACCATTAGACTGACGGTGAAACCGCCTGAGGGGGAGCTTGTGGTGTCGGCGCCAATTGGCACGCCCTTGGCCACGCTACAGCGCTTTATTGACGGGCAAGCGGCATGGATTGCCAAGCACCAGCAACGCCTGCAAGCGCTGCCCGCCAAGCCAGTGTTGCGCTATGAGGATGGCGAAACCCATGTCCTGTGGGGCGCTTGCTTGCCGCTTCAACTGGTTGAAGGGAAGGGCAGGCAGTATGTCCGGCAGGGCGATGGTTTGATGCAGGTGCACATTGCACCAAACAGCACAATTGCGCAGCGCAAGGCGTTGATGGAGGCGTTTTATCGCGATGAATTACGCCGTGTGGCGCAGCCAATGATGGAGGCTTTGGCGGATAAGATGGCGGTGGTGCCAAACCGACTGTTTGTGCAGCGCATGAAAACGCGCTGGGGCAGTTGCAATATCAGCAAGGGTAATATTCGGCTCAATACGGAGCTGGCGCGCAAGCCGCAAGAGGTGCTGGAAATGGTGGTGGTGCATGAATTGGTGCACTTGCTGGAGCGCAATCACACAAATCGGTTTTATGGCTTAATGGACCGGTTTCTGCCCGACTGGCGGGCCCGCGACGCGCAGCTGACAGCTATTTGATGGTCGTTCTGCAAAGAAAAACGGGCCCGTCCGAAGACGAGCCCGTTGAAGTATCTTTTGTCTTTAAGCTGCTTACTTAGCGTTTTCTGTTTCGCTAACGGCCACTGACCAAATGATCAGACCGAAGGCGATTTTGTTCAGAACGTCAGCCAGGTTGTAGATGATGTTGAGTGTATCAGCATCAACTGAACCGGCCATGTAGCCCAGAACATAACCCAGCGGGTAGATTGCCCAACCAATGGTCACAATCCAACGCATCAGGTTGAAAGCAGATTGAACGGCCGGGCTGGCTTGTTCTGCATTCAGCTTGCCGGTTTCACCAGCGAAGATTTCATACAGGACATAGAACCAAGCCAGCATGCCGAGAACAAAACCGACTGTGGCTGACATGTAACCGGCTTCACCGAGATAGCCGAAGATCAGCATTAGGGTTGTACCGACAATCAACTTCCAGAACACGCGTGCCGGCACAGCTGTGATGGCAGACAGGATCAGGAAGAACTCGACCATCAGCAGCGGCACTGTGATCAGCCAGTCAATGTAACGATATACGGTCGGTGTTTCACCGGTTGATACCCACACGTCGCGCATATAGAAATAGTGGACGGCGGCAATCAGTGTTACCAGACCGGATACGGTCAGTGATGTTTTCCACTTTGCTGAAACGCGGTCACGCTCAATAAAGAAGAAGACGGTTGAGGCTACGAGAGCCATTGAGATGAGCCAGAAAGAAATTCCGACGAAATCATCAGGTTGAAGGTTGGCATCGGCCGCAAAAGCGAGCGACGGAGCCAGGGTGAACGCAGCAGCCAAGCTTACTTTGTTCATAGCTTTGGATAGAAACATGTTTACTCCCTAAGATACTACGCTAGTGAAATAGGGCGACATTCTGCCTCATCAAGCAGATATGTGACTTTTTTACAAAATTTGTCCGTCGGCCGTGGATAGGCTGTGCAAACCCTTGCTGGCCGTCAAAAAACAGGTCATGGCAATTTGTTTTTGCCACTGTTTCAGGCGCTCAATTGTTGCCGCAACGGCTTTTTCATGGGTGTTTTCCAGCGCCGTCAGCAAAAACGGTTGTGCGGCAGCGGTAAAATCAGCGCCTAGCCAGCAGGTTTTGGCGCTATCCAGCCCATGCCGCAGGCCACCGGAAGCGATGATTTGCAAATCCGGCATGGTTTCGCGCAGTGCCAACGCGGCCTGCAAGGCGTCCAAGGTCGGAATACCCCAGTCAAGAAACGGCGCGGTCAGGCTGTCGGTGCTGTTTTCGCGGCGCGCTTGTTCGATGCGCGCCCAATTGGTGCCACCTTTGCCGGCAATTTCAATATGGCGAATACCCGCCTCATAAAGGGCTATCACGGCCTGCGCCGACAGACCGGCGCCAACTTCTTTGACCAAAATCGGCGCATCGGTCTGTTCGACCAGCGTCGCAAGAGCCTTGGTGACGCCGCGCCAATCAGTATCGCCATCCGGTTGCACCAGTTCTTGCAGCGGGTTGAGGTGGATGGCCAGCGCATTGGCTTGAATGGAGGCAACGGCGCGCAAGGCCAAATCAACGCCACCGGCGACGGCCAATTGGGTGGCCCCCAAATTGCCGATTAGGAATGCATTTGGGCTGGCTTCGCGTAGTGCCTTTTGCGGGGTTGCATCTGCGTCCATCAGGGCGGCGCGTTGCGAACCAAGCGCCAGCGGCACATTCATTTGTGACGCCGCCTCGCTCAAAATCAAATTAATGGCATCGCCCTTTTCTGAGCCGCCGGTCATTGCGCCAATCATCAGCGGCATGGAAAAGCGATGGCCGAACAGCTCGGCGCTTGTGTCAATCTCGTCCAGTGATAATTCGGGAAGCGCTTGATGGGTCAATCGAATACGGTCAAAACCGTTCGACCCATGGCCCTGCATAGCGGGCTTGGCTGCCTCGGCCAAATGGTCGTCTTTGCGGCGGCTATGCTTACTGTCTGGCATGGTGGTCTCCAGCTGCGGCGATGCGGGTAAATATGTCAGCCCCATCAACCAATAGCATATGTGGCACGGTCAGCCCGGCCAGCGCAATGAAAAGCGCTTTTACCAAGCCGCTGCTGAGCTGTGTCGGCTCAATAAGGGCGGTGGCGACGGCAATCGCAACCACACTGATGGCGGCAATGAGAGCCGCCGGCACCCAATCGCGTGATTTATTGAGGCCAATGGCGAAAAGTCGAGCGAAGTGCCGCCGACTGTGAATGGCCGTGAAGTAAATCGCAAAGGCCGGCAGGGGCGGCACAATGATGAACAGCACGGCAATAGTGATTATCTCCAGCAAAGCGGCGCGCCCCAGCGTTTTGTTGAAGACGGCAAAGGCAACACAGCCGCCCCAAACCATTGCCATGCCGAAAAAGAACGGCTGAAACAGCGCGCCATCAATATCGGTCAGATACGCCAATATGGGTGTCACTTCGGCCGCGTGAAACAGCGGTATAAGCGTCAGCCCGCCACCATGAGCCAAAGCGACGATAGCGGATACTCGTTTTTGCCGCGCCAAGCCGTCACCGCGGCCAAAATGATAGGCTGACAGTAAAAAGAAAGCGGGCAGGGCGATAACCGGCAAGGCCAACCAAAAGCCGACCACCAAGCCGGTCAGAGCAAGATAACCGCCGACAAACAGCAGCATGGAGCGGTTGCTGGTCAGCAGGCGTCCGCGCACGGCCAGCTGCACATCGGCTGCGCCATGCGGCACGCCAATCAGCAAAATGGCGGCCAGCGCCAGCATGTTGGCCCACTCACTCATAAGGCCTGCCGTATGAAGGGCAGCTTCGGTACGGCGGCAATGACTTGTGCCAGCACGCCTGGTCCGGCGCGGCCGTTCATGAAGGCGGCAAATGTGTCGCCAGACAGGGCTTTGCCGAGGGCAAGAAATATCTCCGCTGCCCGCTCCGGATGATGGCGCAGCACGCGTAAGAACACCTTATCCATCCATTGCTCAAAGCGATGCGCTCCGGCTTGCAACGTGTTTTTGCGCATCAAGCCATCTATTTGGCGATGAATTTGGTAAAACGCATAACCCGAGGAGGCACGAAGCGCCCCGCCTGCCAGCCCAATGGGTGTGGCGTTGCCGTGATAGCTGAGAGCACTCATGGGAATGACCCCGCTTTCCGTCGCGCCAAGGCTGAATGTGATGGATGGGAAATGCCGCGCCAAATAGTCAGAAATCGCCGTTTGGTAAAAGGCAGCTTCGCATGGTTGCGGTGAAAACAATGTCGATTCAACCAATGCGTGTGTCGGTGAAAAGGGCAGCATATAGATGAAATGCACCCCGCGTGACTGATCGACACGAAAATCCATCAGCGTCGCCACATGCGGGTCAAAGCATGGCTGTGAGGCGGTAACATGCACACCCTGAAAATGTTGCACCAAGCCGTCACCGCAGGGCGTCCAATGTGTGGTGTCATAAACCTGTTGGTGGTTTGCCAAAGCCGGGTCATCCGGGGCAATGGAGGTGGTTTCCAGCGCGATTCGATTGTCGCCTGACAGGGCGTTGCGCAAATGCTGCTCATAATGTTGCGACGACACACCGACATAGCGGGCGCGACCGCCTCCCAGTAGGGCGGCGCCCTTATCGCTGATGATTTCCCAATATGGCCAGCTATACGCGGCGGTCCGGCGCGCGGTGCTCATAAATGCCTCGCCCGCGTCCCAATAACCCCAAATATGGTCGGGCCGTGGCGCGCCGTCATCATAAAGCGTAAGCGCCTTGTCCGGTGCGCCGTCAGCAAGTAAGCGATTGGCCAAAACCAAGCCGCTGCAACCGCCGCCAATAATGCCGATAGATTTAGCCGGTTCTGGGCTCATGCAATTCCCCCAAAATCGCTGTGTGCAGGTGCAGTTGATGGGCCGGTAGCGGCTTTAAGCGGGTCGTCAGTGTGCGCAGGCTGAGCAGGCTGGCCATTAGCTTGCCCAATGGGCCGATGACCACACGGCCGCGCCAATAGGCGCAGTCGCGCCGCCGCAAAACCACACCGATTTGTCGATAGCAATAACCGGCCACGGCCATGCTGAGATGGGCACGCAATGGCAAAGCCGCAAAACCTTGAAAACCGGAGGCGTAATAGGTGTCTGCCAAGTCCAATAAACGACAGATGGCCGCCTGCATTTCAGCGCGGCCTATTTCCGTTTCATGCACGGAGCTGAGAATATTATCGGCCGATACGTCGCCGCACCAATTGGCAGGCACATAGCGGCGGCCCATGGCGGCATCTTCTGCAACATCGCGGGCGATATTGGTCAGTTGCATTGCGATACCGAGGTCAATCGCATGGGCATGGGCGCGTCGGTCGGCACAGCGCAACACCGGCGCCATCATCAGTCCCACCGTGCCGGCCACCCGATAGGCGTATGCCAGCAAAGCGGCGTCGTCTTGCAACGCTACTTCGTCTTGGTCAAACAACAGGCCTTTCAGCAGGCTATCGGCGGCCGCGAGGCTGATGTCGTGTTGCGTGGCCAGCGCCATAAATTGCGCGGTTTCGTCATCCGGCGGCGGGCCGCTGTCTTGCAAGCAGGCGGCAATTCGGGCCAGAAGCGGTTCACCGCCCGGCTTATCGCCATCAGCAATATCATCAACATGGCGGCAAAAAGCATAAAGCTGCGCGGCGGCGTTGCCGGTTTGCGTCCCCAAAAGGCGGCGCGCCCAATTAAAGGTTTTGCCATGCTTGGCCAGCTGCGCCAGAGCCGCTTCAGTATTCGTAGCGGTGGCGGTTATCTGGCTCATTGCACGGCCGGAATAAGGTGATCCAACACACGGGCTGAACTCAGCACACCGGGCATACCGGCGCCCGGATGCGTGCCGGCCCCGACGAAATAGAGATTGTCGATTTTCGGGTCGCGGTTTTTGAAGCGGAACCAAGCCGATTGGCGGAAGATAGGCGAGATTGAAAATCCGGCCCCATGGGTCGCGCGATAGCTGTCGCGGAAATCGCGCGGCTCTTTCCAGAAATCGGCGGTTATGGTGTTTTTCAAATCCGGCAAAATGGTCTCGTCCAGTGCCGCAACAATACGGTCGCGTAATTTGCGGCCCTCAACATCCCAATCAACCGGTCCTTGCAGGTTCGGCACCGGGCACAGCACATAAAAGCTGTCGCAACCTTCCGGCGCAAAACTGGGGTCGGTAGCGGTTGGGCGATGCACGTAAAGCGAGAAGTCATCGGCCAGCGGTTTATTGCCGAAAATATCGGCCAGCAGTGATCTAAAGCGCTTGCCCATCCAAATCGTATGGTGCGCGACATCAGGATATTGCTTGGTGGTGCCGAAATACAGCACATATAACCCCATGGAATATTGCGTCAGTGCCTCCGGCAGTGGGCGGCGCGGGGCCACCGGTTTGGCGCCCATCATTTCGCGGTAAACGGTCGGCGGGTCGGCATTGCAGATAACATTATCGGCATGCAGCACCTCGCCATCAGCCAGTTTTACGCCGATTGTGCGGCGTCCTTCTGTGATAATGGTCTCGACATCGCAATTGGTGCGAATGTCGATTTGGTGCCGCTGCATCAGCTCTTCAAGACCTTTGACCAGCGCACCTGTGCCGCCCATGCAAAAGTAAACGCCCCATTTGCGTTCCAGAAAATGGATCAGCGAATAAATGCTGGTGGTGGTGAACGGATTGCCACCAACCAAAAGCGGCTGAATGGAAAAGGCCTGCCGCAGCGCCGGGTCTTTGAGGTGGTGGGCGACAAATTGCGATACTGTGCGGTCATTGCGCAGCCGCATCAGCGCCGGCACTTGTTTCAACATATCGGTGAATTTCAAAAACGGCGCGTCTGACAATTGCGTAAAGCCGACATCGAAAATCTTTTCTGAGGCGGCCAACAGCCGTTCATATCCGGCCACATCATCAGGATTGAAGGCGGCGATTTGCTGCTTCAGCCGGTCTATGTCCTCTCCATAATCAAAGGTGCGGCCGTCATTGAAATAAAACCGATACCACGGGTCGACAGGCACAAAATCGAGATGCTCGTGCAGGTCTTCGCCCAACATCTCGTATAGCTCTTCAAACAAAAACGGCGCGGTGATGACGGTCGGCCCGGCGTCGTGGCGAAATCCGTCGCGCTCATAAACCTGCGCGCGTCCACCAATCCGCTCCAGCCGATCAACCAGCGTCACGCGATGGCCTTTGGCACGCAGCCGAATGGCCGCGCCGATGCCGCCAAAGCCGCCACCAATAACAACACTGTGCGGTTGTTGGCTATCAGGCTTATGAAACATGATGCCCGGCCACATGTTTGAGAATGGGGAGGATTAGCTGCTCAACCTCAGCGGGTAGGGCTGCGCAATGCTCTTTGACGGATGCCAAATGCTTATGCATCAGCGCTTCTGCATCGGCCATGGCGGTTGACGCGGTAATGTCACCCAGCCAGTTGGCCATGCCATCCGCGTCTGCCCTAAGGTCAGGCGCGGCGCGCCATGTGTCGAAATCTGTTTGCTGCGCTGCTGCCAGTCCCGCGCGATAGCACATGTAAACAGCATTGGGCGCATCGCGCAGCAGGTCGCCATCCGTCTTATCGGCCAGCAGTTCGTTATGGTCCTGCATATCATTGGCGATTTGGTAGGCAATGCCGATATCGGCGAATAAGGCCTGACAAGCGGCGATCTGCGATGTGTCGTTTTGCCCGGCGAGGCGCAAAATGCCCTCCATGGCGGCAACGAAAAGCGGTGTTGTTTTGCCGGCTACAATGTCGCTATAGGCGGCGATGTCCAATTGTTGATTGGGCAAAAACTCTTTTGCCTGTCCGGTCGACAGTGTGCTCAATGTTGCGGCGAGCAGGCCGCTAACTTGACTGTCCGGTGCGTATTCTTGTGCGGCGGCGGCATGAGCAAAACTCTGGCCGATCATCCAGTCGCCAAGGCAAATCGCCATTGGACGGTTAAAGGCCACCCAAATGCTGGGGCGATTGCGGCGCGAGACATCATCATCGCACAAATCGTCATGCACCAAGGAGGCATTGTGCATATATTCAATCGCCAATGACCAATGCAGCGCCGTTTGTTGCGGCAAACCATGCGACAGGCCGGAGGCGAGGGCCAAGATACCGCGCAGTAGCTTGCCGCCTGATTGGAAATGGTGATGCGCCGGAGCATAAAGCGCGTGGGTTTTTGGTGGCAGGCCATCCATCAGCGCATCAGCAATCAAGTCGCGCAAAGCGGCGACATTGGCTGTCGGTTTTATGCTTGTAACCTTATCGGCTGCTGAACCGGATGATGCTCCGGCTGCTGTTTCCCACTGTGATGCTTGGTCTTGGACCTTTTGATATGCGGCATCCACGACAACTCACTCCCCTATAGCCAAAATGTCATTTAGGTCGTTTTGTCGCAAGGGCAATGAAATAGTCACCGGCTTTTGCGCATGGCCGTCGGTTGCTGGTGTTTTGTTTTCTGGCGGCATTGTGGTAAGTCAGCGAGATAGCAAGCAAGAGGGCAAACACGTGAGTCTCGCACATCAAGATACGGCTGAACGGGCTGATTTCTCGACCGCCATAGAAAAGCTGCACAATGCATTTGGGGATAAGCTGAGCACCGGCCAAGCGTTGCGAGCGCAACATGCCGCAACAGCCACTTATCATCCACTGCAGCTGCCGGATGCGGTGCTGTTTGCCGAAAGCCGCGCCGACGTGCAGCAAGCGGTGCAAATTCTTGCTGCCGAAAAATGCCCGATTATTCCCTTTGGAATCGGCAGTTCGCTGGAAGGCCATGTCAACGCGCCGCAAGGCGGTGTGTCGATTGATGTCAGCCGTATGGACCAAATTCTGGCCGTCCACCAAGAAGACATGGATGTGGTGGTGCAGCCCGGCGTGACGCGCGAGCAGTTAAACCAACATTTGCGCGATACCGGCCTGTTTTTCCCGATTGATCCCGGCGCCAATGCCTCCATTGGTGGCATGACGGCAACGCGGGCCAGTGGAACTAATGCAGTGCGCTATGGCACCATGCGCGACGCGGTTTTGGGACTGGAAGTAGTGCTGCCGAATGGTGAAATTATTCATACCGGCGGGCGGGCGCGCAAATCATCGGCCGGTTATGACCTGACGCGGCTAATGATCGGCTCTGAAGGCACGCTGGGTCTGTTTACGGAAATCACGCTGCGGCTGCATGGCATACCGGAGCATGTGGCCGGTGGCCATTGCTCCTTCCCGGATGTCGGGGCGGCCTGCGAAGCGGTGATTATGACCATCCAATGTGGCTTGCCGGTGGCGCGTATTGAATTGCTCGACACTATGCAGGTAAAGGCGTGCAACGCCTATAACAGCGATTATCAGCTGCCGGAATCGCCGCTGCTTTTGCTGGAGTTTCATGGCTCCGCAGCCAGCGTGGCCGAACAATCGGAAATGTTCAATGAATTGGCCGCTTCTGTCGGCGGTGGTGCGTTTCAGTGGTCAGCCGACCCGGAAGAGCGCAACCGCCTTTGGAAAGTGCGCCATGACGCCTATTGGGCCGCCAAAAATCTCATCAATGATGCGGAAGTGTTCGCCACAGACGTTTGTGTGCCGGTCAGCCGTCTGGCTGAATGTGTGACTGAAACGCAAAAAGATATTGAAACCAGTGGCCTGATTGCCCCGATTGTCGGCCATGTCGGTGATGGCAATTTTCATTGTCTGGCTTTACTGCCACCCGACCAGCCGGAGGTGATGGGCAAGCTGGACGCTTTTGCGGCGCGCCTGTCGCAGCGGGCTATTGATATGGGTGGCACCTGCACCGGCGAACATGGTGTCGGGCAGGGCAAATGCCAATATTTGCGCCAAGAAGCGGGGGCCGGTGTCGATGTTATGCAGGCCATCAAGCAGCAAATTGACCCTGACAATTTGTTCAATCCCGGCAAAATTTTCAGCTAATGCGAGGCGCATTGCCAAGCCTTAAGCATTTGTGTCAGTATTTTTGAAAAGCGAAAGGTGTGCCAGTGAGTGAGCAAGCATTTTGGGTGGCGGATGCAAATAGGTCGGAACCAGGACATTTCACCTACACGGTTAATCAATTGGCTTGCGTGGGGCCGTCTGCTGAACATCAATTTTATATGGGTGGGGTTGCCATGGCGACCCATATTGATGCGCTGCAACGTCATTTTGAAAAACCGCTTTTATGGGCGACCATTCAATTTCTCAATCACGGTATGTTGCACGATGACCTGGATTTGTCGGTCAGCCAAGTCGGCGGCGGGCGCAATGTCTTGCAGGCTATGGCCGTGATGCAGCGTGGTGACGAGGTGTTGCATCGCACAATGGCGGCCTTGGGCGCACGCGGAGATACGCCGGACCAAGTGTTCGTCGCCATGCCAAGTGTTGCCGGACCGCGAGATTGTGACGTAAAGGCCGATGATATTATGGCCGCGCCGGATAATCTGCTCGGACAATTTGAGCGCCGCACAGCGCATGAAGATAGTGCCAATGGGTGCGAGTATATGTGGATACGAGCGCGCCGCCAGACCACTATAGACGCAGCTTATCTGGCCTTGGTGTCCGACTTTTTTCTTGGTGCGCACATTAAGACGCGCGGCGGCACCAGCCTCGACAACACTTTTCGTCTGATCAACGCACATCAGACGGAATGGATTTTGGCGGTCACACAATTATCGAGCTTTACGCGTGGCGCCGCGCAGGGCACGCAGCACTTATTTGCTGAAGATGGCACGCTGCTCTCGACCTCAAGCCAAACCGGGCTTTTGCCGCGGTAAAATAAAAAAACGCCCGCTTCAGAGAAGCGGGCGTTTGATTGTGATCTGTTGAATTTTACTTCAGGTCAATGCGGCGGGCGACGTCAACCAGGCGGCCGTTTTTCACGATATCGAGATTAACACCCTTACTGCCGGCCCGTGTGGTGGCATTGTAAGTATGCGGCGGCGTGCCGATTTCGTCAGCGAAATTGTCCAATGTCTCCATGGCGGCAATAAATTTGTCAACTGTCAGGTCACGACCGGCCCGCTCCAGTGCCTCAATCAGCATTTTGGTCGGCAGGTAAGCATAAGAGGTGCCGACAGACGGGTCTTTGCCATAGCGCTCATTGTATTTTTTGATGAAGGCCAATTGCTCCGGCGTGGCGGTTTCGCGGTAAATTGCGCTGGTTGCCCCGGCAACGTGATAACCCTCGGTTACACCACCTTTGGCAGAGGCAACGATTTGGTCGTTGGAGGCCTGCCCGCCAACAATATCAGCGGTGATGCCCAGCTTGCGCGCCGTGGCATAGCCGATAATGGTGTCTTGAATAATGGTGCCGAAGACAATCAGGTCGCAATTGGCATTTTTCAATGATGTCATGGCGCCGACAAATTCTGTCTCGGTCGGCTTGTGTTTGGTTTCAGCAACCAAATTCAGCCCCAGCGCTTTTACCTCTTGGGTGATGGCGTCTTTGATTTCCTGGCCATAATCGGTGTCTTGGTAGAAGGCGCAGATGTTTTTGTGACCCTTGGTTTTGTGGAAATAGCGAATGGCAGCGCGGGTTTGCTGGTTATAAGTCGACAGCGCTTGGAATTTCAGCTTGTGAAACGGCTCAGCCATTGAAATGGCGCCGGTCAGCGGAAACAGGTTTGGCACATTTGCAGCCACTTGGCGGCGCATGACGGCATTATTGTGCGGTGTGCCGAGGGCCAAATGAATGGCGAAAACCTTATCGCGGTTCATCAGCTTGTTCATCGCTTTCACGGCCAGCGGCACTTGGTATTGGTGGTCTTCAACAATGAACTTGATTTTACGGCCGTGAATGCCGCCTTTGGCATTAACCTCATCAAACAACATGCGGGCTGTGTTAACAGATGTGACGCCCCAAATAGAAGCCGGGCCGCTCAAGGCGGTGTGCGAGCCGATGCGGATTTCGGTGTCGGTGATGCCGCGTTGGGCGGCAGCGGTGCCGAGTGACATGCCAAGCGCCAGCCCAATGGCAGCAATCGATTTTACGGTTTTGGTCAGATGCATAATGTCCTCCGAAATACGCGCCATGGCTTAATACATGGCATCAATAAGCTCTTTATAGGTCTCGGCCACTTTCGACCGCTTCAATTTCATCGTCGCCGTCAATTCTTCATCATCGGCGGTCAGCTCTTTATCGATTATGGTGAACTTCTTGACGGTTTCAACCCGCGCGAAGTTTTGGTTCACCTTCTCAACCTCTTCATTGATCAACTCAATCACCTCTTTGCGGGCGCACAGGCTGGCATAATCGGTAAACGGCACGTTCAAATCTTGCGCATATTGCAGCACATTTTCATGGTCAATCATCACCAGACAAGTGAGATATTTACGCTTGTCGCCGATAATCACGGCGTCGGAAATATAGGGCGAAAACTTCAGCTGGTTTTCTATTTCACTGGGCGTGATGTTTTTGCCGCCCGCCGTGAT
>JBMHCM010000027.1:0-12521 GCA_049889915.1 Parvibaculales bacterium | reverse complement strand
GACAAGAAATACGACCCCGACAGCCGCGCCATGCGTTATGTGACTGCTGTGCAAGAGCTGTCATTCGTGGCCGACAGCCTCGCCGCCAAAGGGCAAAAGCTATTGGCCGGTTGGGACGGCGAAACAGACAAGCAGAACCGTGCCGCCGCTTTGGCTGTATGCGTATTGTCTGAAGAGTGGAAGGCCGAGCAAAAGCAAAAGCCGACACCGGAGCTGCTGCCTGTTTATGAGACTTGCCTCGACGAATTGATGACCGCCTTCGGGCGCATTGACCCGCCATGGTCTGAGCGCAATCGGCTTATCCGCGGTGACACGAATATTGCGCTGGGCGGTGGGCCGGATACGCTACGCGCCATTTACGGTTGGGCAGAGGAAAACGGTCAGCTGAAGGCGGTCGCCGGTGATGGGCTGGTGGTCTATACGGCTTGGGATAAAAACGGCAAGCAAAGCGGCGGCATAGTGCATAATTTCGGAGCTGCCAGCACGCGGTCCAAGTCGCCGCATTATGACGATCAGGCACCGCTTTATGCGGCCGAGCAGTTTCGCCCTGTGGCGCTGACGCGCGCTGATGTTTTGCGCGGCAAGCACAGCATTACGCGGCTGCCGCTTGAATAGCTATTGGCTGGTTTATCCGGTGCGGTTTATTGCTTGCCGCCGACGCATCATGCAGCCATAAGAGCATATGCTTTCCGTCTTCAATGCGCTGTTTCCGGTCTTTCTCATTATCGCCCTTGGGGCGGTGGTGAAGCGATATTTCGTGTCCGATGACGGTTTCTGGCTGGGCGTTGAAAAGGTTACTTATTTCATTCTGTTTCCGTGCCTATTGTTCGGCAATTTGGCGTTGTCGGATTTCTCGCAATTCAGCGTCGGGCCTTTGGTCGTCATTCTTGGCTGCGGGCAGATTTTAATGGCGGTCATTACCTTTGGCTTGCGGCTGCCGTTTACCTTAAGCGGCCCGCAATTCACCAGCGTGTTTCAAGGCACGGTGCGCTATAACAGTTTTGTCGCCATTGCCGCGGCGCAAAGCTTGTTCGGGCAAACCGGCCTCGCTTTGGCAGCCATCGGTATCGCGGTCATGGTGCCGTTGGCCAATATTCTCAGCGTGTATGTGTTGGCGCAATTCGCGTCAGACCGTCCGGCCAGTCTGGTCAATTTGGCCAAGACCATGGGGCGCAATCCGCTCATCCTGTCTTGTGTGGCCGGTGTTGCGTTTAATGTGCTGGCCGTTCCCATACCGGCGGCTTTGGCCAACACGCTGGGCATTTTGGGCGGCGCGACGCTGACACTGGGCCTGTTGGCGGTCGGTGCCGGTTTGGTATTTGCCAATATGGCGACGCATCGCACCCTTATAATGGTAACGACCGCTTTCAAGCTGCTGCTGATGCCTGCTTTGGTTTTCGCCTTGGGCCGCTATTTCGATATTCACGGCACGGAGTTGGCCGTCGCCATGATATGCGCCGCTGTGCCGAGTGCCACATCCTCTTATATTCTTGCCAAGCAATTGGGTGGAGACGCGCCGTTGATGGCCAGCTTGATTACCGCCGGTACGGTTGTTGCTCTCGTTACCATGCCGGCCATTTTGATGTTCTTGTAAAACCGCGGCGTCATTTACGAAAAATTAAACGCCGTTTGACATTCTGCCCCCTCAAGCAATTGAGTGGAGTCGTGGCATGGCCGATAATGCCCGCAATGAACAAGATGAAGACACAAATGCGGTGTCAGGTGATGACTGGACGGTGCGTGTCGATGCCCGTCACAGCCTGCGCGCCGATGCGCGGTTAAGCCTGCAGGCAGTGTCGTTCGTCGCTGCGCCAACGGCTGCCAGCGCCAATTTGGCCAGCCCCGTCTCCCTGTTTACACAGCAAGCCGAAACGGAAACTCCCTCAACATCACCCGACAGCTTGCTGCGGGATGGGCAAACGGCCGGTATCGTCTCCCACCGGTCGGCGTCGCAAGATTTGGCGGCGTATTTTGCCCATCCCGATTTTGATGCCAGCCAATTGCAGCTGCGCTTCTCAACCGAGGGGGGTGAGGGTGATTTGACGCCGCATGTCATCGGCCTTGAGGGCGTGCCCAAACCGGCAGCCGGAGATGTGGTGTATCTGGTTTTCGCAGATGAAGCCGGGCGGCATGTGCAAGTGGTCTCCACAGCAGAGCCAAGTGAGCCTGAGGCTGACGCCGAGCCGGTGACCGAAACTGTTGGCGAGGGGCAAACGCCGAAGCTGGATGTGACGGCCAAGGCAACCGCACCGACCGTCACGCTGGCAGATGCGTCGGTTGTTTCTTTGGAGGCACTATTGCCTGACGCACTTGCTTTGCCGGAAAGTGAAGCAGCAGCACCTTCAGAGGAAATTGCGCCGCCCGAAGACCAACCGCAGCATTATGTTTTTGAGGGGGCGAGCTTCGGGACGCAAGAGATTGTCGACTTTCGACCGGCCGAGCGGATTTATCTCAATGATGTGCAGGCCGAGGATGTTTCGGCGCAATTTGTCCGTGACAGCCGCGGTGTACGTTTTGAGGTGACGCTGGATGGGGTGTCGGGTGCGGAAGCCCGCATCTATGGCTATGTGCCGCTTGGCGAGGAGGTTACGATTTTCGGCCGCAATGGACGGCCGGTCGGCTTTGACGATGCGGTTTACGTTTATGATGAGGGCGACGGCACGCTGGTTGGCGGCCATGAGGAAAATGTGCTGGTCGGCTCAGACGCCAATAATTTCATGCGCGGGCGGCGCGGCAATGATGTGCTGCATGGCGGCGGCGGTGACGATACGATAAATGGCGGGCGCTGCCACGACACAATCAATGGCGGTGTCGGAAATGACACGCTTGCCGGTGGCAATGGCCGCGACAGCTTTCTGTTTTCCGGTCGCGATTTTGGCGCCGATCTGATTGTCGATTATCAAGCGCATGACAAAATACATTTGCTCGATGTCGCCGCCGATGATGTGTTCGCCCGGTTTGTTGAGGAGGGTGACGAAAGCTTTTTGCTGGTCAGTATTTTCACCCAGCCGGAGGCCAGTGCCCATATTCGCGTCTTGGCCCAACCCGGCGATAGCGTGCAGCTTTTTGCGCAAGACGGGTCGCCGGTAGAAATTTTCACCGCGCCCCCAAGTGCGGCATCGACTGACGATGATTTTATGATCCTCGGCTCTTACGGTGCCGACAATCCCGATAACAGCATTTATGCCGGGCAGGGCGATGACGTGGTTCTCGATTTGGGAGGGCGCAATATTCTCTATGGTCAAGAGGGTGATGACAGCCTGTTTGGTGGGTCTGACCGGGACGTGATAAATGGCGGTGCCGGTGATGATGACATTTACGGTTTTGCCGGGGGCGACGTGTTTATTTTCACCGGCGACCGGTTTGGCCACGACACGGTTTGGGATTATCAGACGGGCGATAAGGTCATTCTCAGTGATTTGGATATTGGCCAAGCGCGGGCCCGCTTTGAGATGGCCAATGGCGCGCTGAATTTTAAAGTCTTGGTCGGTGATGAGACCGCGTTAACCGCCTCCGTGACGCTTTACCGGCCACAAATTGATGAGCCGATACAAGCTTATCTCACCGGTGGCGCCATTCTTATTCCTGAAGATGCGCTGCATCATATGTCTGACTTTAGCGATACATTTACCGGCACAGATGGCGCGGATGTGTTTGATCTCGCACCTGAAGGGCGCACACACACGATTGAGGGTTTTGACCCGCTGCTCGACAAGCTGTCTTTGGATGTTGATGCGACAACGCTTTCCGCGGTTGAAAACGCCGCGCCGGATACCAAGCTGGCAACGCTGCTGCAAGGGGCCGATGTGGCCGTCACAACGCAAAACGGCGACACCGTAATCAGTGTCGCCGATGAAGTGCGGTTAATACTCGAAGACAGTGACGACGAACTCGACATCACCCAATTCGATATTTACCTAGCTATATGACGGCGCTCAATGCCATGACGCAAAGCGTTGCCACCACAGGCACGGCCACGGTAATTACCGCCACATCTTTGTAAGCCTGCTTATGGGTCAATTGCGTGATAGTCAGCATGGCAATCACCGCGCCGCAATGCGGCAGGCTGTCAAAACCGCCACTGGCCATGGCAACGATACGGTGCAGTTCTTCGGCCGGAATGCCCATTGCCAGATAGCTTTCTGCCATGGTCGCCATGAAGATTTGCAGACCGCCGGATGCCGAGCCTGTAATCGCTGACACCACAGAGATGGAAGCAAAGGCGGAGATTTTCGGCGGTAGGCCGGAGTTCAGCATTAGCGATGAGAAATCTTGGAAGCCGACCGTTTGCACGACAATGCCGCCAAAGCCGATTACCGCTGCCGTGTTGAGCAGCGGCATCACCGCATCATTGGTGCCTTCGCCAAATACCGACAGGCCACGGCCATGCAGATTGGGGAAAATCGCAAAGGCCAGCAGTGAGCCGATAAACAGGGCAAGGCTTGGCCAAAAGACCGGCTGCTTCAGCGCGAAAGTGGCCAGCTCGGTCAGCGCACCCTCAGCAGGCAGCGCACCGGCCGATTGCAGCAGGCGTGGCAGCATGATGATGGACAGCACAACAACCAACGGAATGATAGCGATTTGCCATTTCGGCATATCATCGCTGGCGACAATGTTTTCCACCTTATCCAGCGGGCCCGGTTCAAAGCCTTCGCCATTGGCTTTGGCTTTTACACGCTCACGCTCCAAATACAGCATGCCACCGGCAAACATAATGGCGCCGCCGACCAAACCGAGAACCGGCGCCGCGAACAAATCCGTGCCGAGCGCAACGGAGGGTATAACATTTTGAATGGATGGTGTGCCGGGCAGGGCGCTGAGGGTAAATGTCCCGGCCCCCAAAGCAGCGGCGGCACAAAATAGCCGCTTCGGCACATCGGCTTGCTTCAGCAGGCTAAGCCCCAGCGGATACATGGCAAAGATGACCACAAACACCACCACGCCGCCATAGGTCAACGCGGCGCAGGCCAAGACGGTAATCCACAAAACCCGCTCTGTGCCGAGCCGATCAACCAAGGCCAAAGCGACCGAGGTCGCGGCCTTGCTTTCGCCCATAATGCGGCCGAATACGGCACCGGCGATAAACAGCAGGAAGAAGCGACCGGCAAAACTAAAGGTGCCGAGCGGGCCTGAAGCGTAATGTTTGGAGAAGGCTTCCGATATCGGCAAGCCATTGGTCAGCGCGACCACCAGCCCGCACAGCAGCGATGCAAAAAAGATATTGACGCCGCGCAAGGCCAAATAAATCAACAAGGCCAGTCCGGCCAGCAAACCGATATATTCCATAAATCCCTCCCAGAAATGTTGTCTCAGTTTAGGCACGGATTCGGCTTTTGCAATGCGCCGTTTACTTGATTGATTACTTGCCCGTTGTATTAGGCGTTGAATTGGTCAATGGTGATGCCAATGGGAGCGTTTCATGGCTGAGTATCACCTCGATAAGAAAACCAAATATATTTACGGCATTGGGGCCGCGCCGTTTGGCATTAAGGAAAACGGCTTCAGCTATTTTCTGCTGATTTTCTATTCGCAGGTTTTGGGGCTGGAGCCGGTGCTGACCAGTCTGGCATTGACCATTGCCATTGCGGTCGATGCGGTGACCGACCCGCTGATCGGCTATATCTCCGATAATTGGCGTTCCAAATGGGGGCGGCGGCATCCGTTTATGTATTGGTCCATCGTGCCGATTTGCATCAGCTATGCGGTGATGTGGAACCCACCGGAATTCATTATTGCGTCGCAAACCAATCTGTTTCTCTATTTGGTCAGCATTGCCGTGCTGATACGCGTCTTCCTGACGTTTTTTGAAGTGCCGAACACGGCGCTGATTTCAGAACTGACCAGCGATTATGATGTGCGCACTGAGATGATGGGACTGCGCTTCATGTTTGGTTGGCTCGGCGGCATCGGTATGGCGTTTCTCGCTTACTCAACCTTTCTGGCCGATAAGGGCGACGGCAATGGTATCTTGCAGGCCTCCGGCTATGCGCAATATGGCTTGGCGGCAGCGGTTTTGATGTTTGTCCTAATGACGCTGTCATCGCTCGGCACGCATAAAACCATTCCGCATTTGCATGTGCCGCCGCAGCGCGAAAAAGTAACGCCGTCATTGGTGTTTGCTGAAATTCTGGAGGTCATGCGCAACCGCAATTTCTTGGCGCTGTTTTTGGCATCGGTGTTTTTCGGCACGGCCGCCGGTTTTCAAGCTGCCTTAAGCCTGTATTTCCATACATTCTTTTGGGAATTGCAGCCCTCGCAATTGGCCATTTTCACCATGTTCCAAGCTTTGGCCGCCGTATGCGCCGTGCCAATCGCGCGGGTTTTGGGAGGGCGCTTTGACAAGAAGCGCGCCGCACTAGGCGCGTTTTTGTGCATGTTGGTTGTCGGCCCCTCCATGTGGTTGGCGCGACTGGCCGACCTGCTGCCCGCCAATGGCGACCCCAGCCTGTTTCCCATGCTGTTGGCGCATAATTTCACGCAAGTGCTGATTATTATCGTCTTCTACATCCTGTTCGGCTCCATGATGGCCGATGTGGTGGAAGACAGTGCCGTTGATACGGCGCGGCGCAGTGAGGGCGTTATTTTTGCGGCCCGTGCCTTTGCCGGTAAAATGGTTGCCGGTGTCGGTATTCTGCTGGCCGGTCTGGTGCTCAGCCTTATCAATCTGCCGCGTGATGCCAAGCCGGAGGATGTCGACCCCGAAATCCTCGTCAACTTGGTTTACCACGCGGTGCCGATTGAGGCGTTCTTCTATCTCACCGCCTTCTTTATGTTGCGGCGCTATCACATCACCCGCAGCAAGCACGGCGACAATGTTGCCGCCGTGGCTCAACTGTAGGGCTATACACTGACCGACATGCTGTCGGCAGCGGCCAAATCAGCCGTCATTTTATCGGTCAAGGCACCGCGCACCAGGCGTTTATTGCCGGCATAGGCTTTGCCGTGCAATTGCTGCATGGCTTTGGCTTTTTCCATGGCGGTGTCGTGCAGTTTGTCGGCCGGCACGGTTTCATCCAAAAAACCGGCTTTTACCGCGGTTGCCGAGTCAATCAGCTCGGCACCGACAAAGCACATATCGAGATATTTATTGTTCAGTTTGAACTGCGCCAAATCATAACCGAAGTCCGGCAGCACCATGCCGATGGCGCTTTCATTCAGCCCATAGCGGGCGTCGCCTTCGGCGCCGATGCGATAATCGGCCGTCAGCATCAGCAGGCCACCGGCCGCAATGCCATGGCCGGGCGAGGCAATGATGACCGGCTTGGGGCAGCTGAAAATACGGTTCAGCAAGCGGCCGCCATTGGCCACCATTTCACCGGCGCGATCGGGTTCATTTTGCATCACTTTCAGGTCGAAACCGGCGCTCATGGCGCGGCCTTCAGCCGTCAGAACAATGACATCGGCTTGTTCTTCAGCCGCATCCAGCGCGGCATTAAGCTCTTCTTGCATACCAAAGCCCAACGCATTGGCCTTGCCGTCATTCATGGTGATAACGGCGATACCGTCTTCAATTTTATAACTTGCGAATTCGCTCATCGGGCACTCCCTTTTGTCCGAAACATTACGTATATGCGTAGCAAAATGACCGCCCAAATCAAGACAATCAGATAAAGCGGCTTGCTGTAGCTTTCCAAAAAGCTGCTGGTATAGGAGAAAGCAAACACAAAAGCCAAATAATGCGCGCCGAATTTATGCAGCCGTCGCCAATTGGTTTGGCCCATGCGCCGAATGCTTGCGTCATTCGATGTCGCCAACATGGCGAACATGGCTGCATAAGCACCACCGCCGACAATAACCGTCGCCATATCAACCGGCTCGCCGCTGGCCACTAAAAAGCCCACTAAAGCGAAAAGGTGAATGGTGTGTGCAATGCCAAAGCTTATGCCGGCATTGCGCCGGTTGCGGCGCAGCCAGTCGACCGGCTTGCTTTGCGTCAATTCGTAAAGCGGACTGGCAACATAAGAGGCTATAAAGAAGAAAAATGACAGCCGCGCCGTAAAACGGGCCCAATATTGCCAATTCTCATCGCGCTGCGGGTCAGGCAGATAAATAGCCAGGCCGAGCGCAAGGCTGAGCAGCAAAGTCGCCATCACCCAATGCAACAATTTGTCTGCCGCCAAGGCGTAGCCATTTTGTCGTTTAATCAGCATGATATCCCTCAATTCTTGTGGCCTTTTGACACATAAAAAATGCGTGTCATTAAGGCCGCACTGCATTAGCCTAAGCGCAAATTAAGGAGATTGTCATGGCTTATCGTGCACCGGTTTCAGAAATTCAATTTGCGCTCATGCAAGAGGCGGGGTTTCAGCGTCTTATCGACAGCGGCAAATATGAAGATTTGTCAGATGATTTGGTAACCGCCATTCTGGATGAAGCGGCCAAATTGGCGACCGATGTGGTAGCACCGGCCAGCTGGGATGGCGATCAAACAGGCTGCCAATTGACAGATGACGGCGTTACCGTGCCGGAAAGCTTCAAAGCCGCTTATGCCAAATATGTTGAGGGCGGCTGGCCGACCATTGCCGCGCCGCAAGAATATGGCGGGCAGGGCATGCCGTTGGCTTTGTCCAATGCCGTGACGGAAATGATGAACTCCAATATCGGCTTTCAGCTGTGTCCGATGCTATCCAATGGCGGCATGGAAGCGATGGCCGCGCATGCCTCAGACGAAATTAAAGAAAAATATCTGACCAAAGTGGTAACCGGTGAGTGGTCCGCCACCATGAACCTGACGGAGCCGCAAGCCGGTTCTGATGTCGGCAATATTCGCGCCAAGGCTGAACCGCAAGATGACGGCTCATACAAAATTACCGGCACGAAAATTTACATCACCTATGGCGACCACGACATGACCGATAACATCGTGCATTTGGTTTTGGCGCGCACGCCGGGGGCGCCGGCCGGCACCAAAGGTATCTCTTTGTTCGTTGTGCCGAAATATTTCGTCAATGAAGACGGCTCACTGGGCGACAAAAACGACGTAAAATGCATTGGCTTGGAAGACAAGCTGGGCATCCACGCCAGCCCGACCTGCGTCATGGCCTATGGCGAAGACGCCGAGACCACAGGCGGTGCGACCGGTTGGTTGGTCGGCCCTGAATTCGGCGGCATGGCCTGCATGTTCACCATGATGAATAATGCCCGTCTGCATGTCGGCTTGCAGGGCGTCGGTGTGGCTGAAGCAGCCACCCAGCATGCTTTGGATTATGCGCTTGAGCGCAAGCAGGGTCGTAAGCCGGGTGCCGGTAAAGACGACCATGAAGCGGTCGCCATTATCGAACACCCAGATGTGCGCCGCATGCTGCTGACCATGCGCGCTTTGACCGATGCGTCGCGCGCTATTTGCTATGAAAACGGTGTGCTGAATGATCTGGCGCATGCGACCGGTGATACCGGAGCGCAAGCCAAAAACGATTTGCTGACACCGATTTCAAAGGCCTTCAGCACCGACATCGCCAATGAAGTCGCCGCTATTGGCGTGCAAATTCATGGTGGCATGGGCTTTATTGAAGAAACCGGTGCCGCGCAGCATGTGCGCGATGCCCGTATTCTGACGATTTACGAGGGCACAAACGGCATTCAGGCGCTTGATTTGGTCGGCCGTAAATTGCCGCTCGGCAATGGCTCTGTTGTCGCCGATTATATTGGCGAAATGAAAGAGACGGTTGAGACCTGCCGCCAGTCAAACAACCCAGTATTGGTTGATGTGGCTGAGCGTTTGGGCAATGCCATTGCCGTGTTGGAAGACACGACTGAATGGATGGCGGCACAAAAAGGCTCAATGGATGTATTGGCCGGTGCAACGCCTTATCTGCGCTTGTTCGGTCTGGTTGCCGGTTGCCATTATTTGGCCCGTGGTGCGCATGCCGTGACGCAAATCGATGTCGACCAGGCCTTTGCGCGGCGCAAGACGGCCTCAACGCAATTCTATGCCCATAATCTGCTGTCAGCGGTTGGCGGCTTGGCCGATGCTGTGAAGGCTGGCAATGAAATGCTGGAAGATATCGGCGTCGAGGCACTGGCCAGCTAAATCAAGCTGCCAAGTTCTTTTACCGCGTCTTAGCGTGTTGACTTCGCCAAACCGCCTCGCTCTTGTCGCGCCGAAGCCCGTAGGGCGAAGGTGGAGGCGGAGGGTAAAAGCGCCCGCCGACTTCGTTCTTGTTGGGCGTCTCGCGCGCCGCACTTCGCGCGGCGGCTCGCTTGCGCTAAGCGGGCGGGGGTCGCCTTTGGCGACCTCGCCCTTCTAGCGTAACATACCGCAAAACTGTTTGATTTCGCTTCTTGTCCGACGCGCCCTATACAGGGCACAAGACAAGAGGGTGAACTTATGGCGACGACTTCATTTGGCGCAATTATTCTGGCAGCTGGCAAGGGCACGCGGATGCAATCGGCTTTGCCGAAAGTGCTGCACGAAATTGCCGGTCGTCCCATGTTGGGCCATGCCATTGATGCGGCGCAACAGGCCGGTGCGACCGAAATCCTGCTGGTTACTGCGCCGGATCAAGACAATGTGCGTGCTTATGCCGACGGGCTGGACGTCGCCGTTACCCATTGTGTGCAGCAGCAACAATTGGGCACCGGTGATGCGGTGCGCGCCGCTGCTGAGGCAGCCGGCAAGCACCAACGTTTGGTCGTGATGTTTGGTGATACGCCGCTGATGCGAGCCGAGATATTGGCCGAGCTGGCTCAGGTTGATGCCGAACTGGCCGTGTTGGGTTTTGAGCCGGAAGATGCCGCCGCTTATGGCCGTATCGTCATGGCTGACGGTAAGCCGAAGAAAATTATCGAGTTTAAGGATGCCGATGAAGCAACCCGCGCATTGACGCTGTGTAATGGCGGCGCGATGGGGCTTTCTGAGGCTGCACTGGCGACGTATTTGCCGCAACTGTCTAATGACAACGCGCAGGGCGAATATTATCTGCCGGATTTGGTTGGACTGGCTGCCGCTGATGGCGTGACGACCGCCTTGGTGATGGCTGAGCCGCAAGACACAATGGGGGTCGATAGCCGCGCCGGACAAGCCAAAGCAGAAGGCTTAATGCAGGCGCGCTTGCGGCAAAAATTTCTCGCGAAGGGCGTCGGCATGCAGGATCCGGACAGCGTGTTTTTAAGTTTCGACACAGTGATTGCGCCCGATGTCGTTTTGGAGCCGCATGTCAAAATCAACCCCGGTGTCAGCATTGGCAGCGGCACGGTGATTAAGGCCTTCACCCATTTGGAAGGTGTATCGATTGGCGAAAACGCGGCCATCGGCCCCTATGCTCGCCTACGACCCGGCACCAGCGTGGCCGATGATGCGAAAATCGGCAATTTTGTTGAGACCAAAAAGGCCCAAATCGGGCAGGGGGCGAAGATCAGTCACCTGTCTTACATCGGCGATGCAGAGGTCGGTATGGAAGCCAATATCGGCGCCGGAACAATTACCTGCAATTATGACGGCTTCAACAAACACATTACGAAAATCGGCGATGGCGCGTTTATCGGGTCTAACTCATCATTGATTGCGCCGGTCAGCATCGGCAAAGGGGCTTATCTCGGTTCGTCTTCTGCCGTCTCAAAAGATGTGCCGGATGACGCATTGGTGGTAACCCGTGCGCCGGCCCGTGAAATCAAAGGATGGGGCGCGAAGTTTCGCGCCCGCAACACTAAAAAAGAGAGCTAATATGTGCGGCATTATCGGCATTATCGGTCAGGATAACGTAACCCAGCGCGTCTATGACGGGCTGAAGCGGCTCGAATATCGTGGCTATGACAGCTCCGGCATCGCCATTGTATCAGATGACAATGGCGGCATTATCAGCCGTCGTGCCGAGGGTAAGCTGGATGCGCTGCGTGTGCGGTTGGACGCCAAACCGTTTAGCGGCAAAATCGGCATCGGCCATACGCGTTGGGCGACCCACGGCCCGGCCACCAAAGCCAATGCACATCCGCATCGCGGCGAAAATGTCGCTGTGGTTCATAATGGCATTATTGAAAATTATAAAGTGCTGAAAGACGCGCTGTTGGCGGATGGTGTCAGCTTTGCCTCGGATACGGATACGGAAGTCATTGCGCATTTATTTGCCAAATACTTTGCGCAAGCCAAAGACGTAAAGCAAGCGGCGCAAGCCACCTTCGCCGCCCTTGAGGGGGCCTATGCAATTGCCCTGATTGTTAACGATAATGAGGATGAGATTATCGTTGCGCGGCAGGGCAGCCCACTGGCTATTGGCTATGGGCAGAGCGAGATGTTCCTCGGCTCTGATGCCTTTGCCTTGGCGCCGTTCACCAATCGCGTTTGTTATCTTGATGATGGCGATTGGGCGGTTATGACCCGCGATGGCGTCACGATATTTGAGCTGGCCTCAGGTGCCCAGGTTGAGCGTAAAGTGGAGACGGGCGACGCCTCCGCCGCCATGGTCGACAAAGGCAATTATCGCCATTTCATGAAAAAAGAAATTCACGAGCAGCCGGACGTGCTGTCGCGCACCTTTGGTCAATATATCGACCCGGAAGCGCGCACCGTTTTGCTGCCGGAAAAC
>JBMHCM010000026.1:0-4861 GCA_049889915.1 Parvibaculales bacterium | reverse complement strand
GTAAATTACCGCATGCGCCCTTGCCGCGGCTATTGGCGGCGCAAGCGGCCTTGATGGATAATCGACCCGAAGATGCGGCGGCCAACTATCATGCCATGCTGGCCGAAGACATGCCGATGGCGCAAAAATCATTGGGACTGGAAGGCTTGTATCATTTGGCCCGCCAACAGGGTGAGCTGGAGGCCGCCGGCACTTATGCGCTGCAGGTTTTGGAAGTTGATGCAAAAGCGATATGGGCGCTGGAAGGGCTGACCGGCATGGCGGTGCAAATCGGCGATTGGGCGGCGGCGGAAAATTGGCTGCGGCGCTGCGGTCGCGCCGGTGTCGGACGGGCGGTCATCAAACGCCGCCGTGCCGTATTGGCCTTGGCGGAAGCACAAGCTTTGTTGGCCGAAGACGATCCGGCCGCGCATCGGCAGGCGGCGGCGCGCGCCGATAAGGCCGTGGCTTTGGATGTGACGCTGTTGCCGGCCGTCGCTTTGGCGGCCGAATTGCGGATGCAAAACGGCAAGCCGAAACAGGCGCAAAAAATATTGAAACAGGCTTGGGGCAAAGGCCCGCACCCGGTTTTGGCCGAGGCTTGGCTGGCCTGCCATGCCGACCAGCCTTTGGCCGGCCTGATGCGCGCCGCCGGACAATTTATCGGTCGCCACAAGACGCATGAAGAGGCGTTGATTTTACGCGCCCGCATCGCGCTGGCCGGCGGTCGTTTTCGGCAAGCCGTCAGCCTTTTGAAACCGCTGCTAGATGAAAGTGATGTTCCGCCGCGTCGTTTGTGCCTGCTGATGGCCGATGCCGAAACCGGGCTGGCGCATGACAGCCAAGCGCAAGAATGGCGGGCCAAGGCGCGGCGTGCGCCGCCACCGCCCGGTTGGTATGGCGATGGCATCAGGCTCGACCATTGGCAGGCACTGTGTCCGGCCAGCGGCCGTTTGGGCGCGGTGACGTGGCAAGATCCGCCGGTCGGTCTGCGTTTGGCATCGGGGTGAAAGGCTGAAAAGGAAACGGTGCCGCTTGGGTGATTTGAACACCCGACCCCATCATTACGAATGATGTGCTCTACCAACTGAGCTAAAGCGGCCCGTGATTTCCGGTTACGATTGCCTACAAAACCGACGGGCTTTTGTCCAGCCTCTTCTCCCGTCTCTTATCGAGGAAACGCGGCGGAATCGGGCTGTGTCATTTTTGCATCAGTTCCCTTTTTCGATTTAATTTATTTACTTTCATTAAAATTATTGTTGACGAAGGCAATTTTTGAATTGCAAGCTAAATGGGTCGAAAAGCCGGTTTACGAACCAGCGTCTGGGAGGGCGTGCTTTCCGGCTTTTGTTTAGGGGAGCGTTTTGAGGAGGGCTCTATGTATAAAAGTAAATTGCGTTTACTTAGTGTAAGCGCGCTAGTGGGTGCGGGGCTATTGGCCACCGGCCCGGCCGACGCGTATAATTTGCGTCTCGGCTCTGTCGATGTTCAGATCGACACCACCATGTCAATTGGTGCCACTATTCAAATGAAGGACTCGAATGCTAAATTCTTGCCTGAGGGAAATGGTGGCCCCGCTGAAAATAACCCAACGTTCGATTGGGTAAGGGATGCGGATGGCGACATAAAATATTATGACCCAACCATTCTGCATACAGACAATACACCTGCCTATTTGAACTCAGATAACGACATCAGGGAAACAGCCCTCGTCACGGTCGCAGCTGACGCTAACCCGCTGGATCTAACGAACCAGCCAGGAACCAGCAACCTAGCAACAGGGGCTCGTCAGGGCGATGTTGCATCTGGCGCTCTTATTCCAAAAGGTGGCCGGCCTGTTCTCGATTACAATGGCGCGACAGGCGTTGTGAATTGTGACATTGAGTATGGCGGGCATTGTCAAAATGCGCCTGCTGCTTTGGCTTACAATTATGATGGCTCTGTCAACACCGATGACGGTCGCTTGAATTTTGAAAAAAATGATGTCGTCTCCGCCCCGGTGAAACTTGTAACAGATATTTCCGCCAATCAAGGAGCGTTCTCGTCCTTGTTCCGCGTCAAAGTGTTTTACGATGCGATTTTGATGGATGACGGAAATTTCCTGCGTGGTGGTGAGCTGACGGATGAAGGCGAAGAACTGGCCGGTCAATCAATTGACCTGTTGGATGCCTTTGTTGCCTACGACTTTGATATTGGAGATATGCCGGTCACCGTGCGTGCCGGTAAGCAAGTCATTAACTGGGGTGAGGCAACCTTCATTCCAGGCGGCAACTCCGCCTTTAACCCGATTGATGTCCCGGCGATCCGTCGCCCGGGTGCTGAGATCAAAGAAGCCTTGCTTCCGGTTGAAGCCTTGTACGGTTCTATCGCATTGACCGATACGGTTTCTCTTGAGGCCTATGTTGGTGGCTGGGATCGTTACAAGTTGGATGTCGGCGGAACCTTCTTCGCGGGAAGTGACTCGGCGGAGCCCGGTCATTCAGGCGGCAGTCCTGAAAAATTCTTCTTTGTCGGCGGTGGCCCTAAGTCAGGATATCAGTACGTTTGTGATACGGATGCCTATGCGGCCGATGCGGATGCAGCATCGCAAGCTTTGTTTGCTGCAGTTGATGCGGCTTGGTCGAAAGACCCTTGCGCGGGAAGCACCAACACCGACAGTTTGGCGAACTGGACCGAAGGTTCTGTAGAAACCGAACGGCACGCCTCTATGCCGGGCTACGGTATTGGTCGCCTGGAAGACGATGAGGGAGACGCATCCATGGGCCTCGCTGTTCGTTGGTACGCCGAAAACCTGAATTCGACTGAATTCGGTTTCTACTATCAGAAAGCGGACAGTCGCCTGCCATATGTAAGCTATGTTGTTAATCCGACGAAGTTGGCACCATCAATTATCGGGCCGACGGCCAGTCAGGTTACGCGTGGCGCCGGTATTTCTGGTTGCTTTGCAAACATAGCTGCGGATTTCTCGAAACACTTCAATTATCAAGTTGACGAAGACGACGACACTGATCCGGCTGATGTTGTTTTCGATTATGCTTCGGCTCACTATCGCCCGGCATCCGGTGACATCACTATTAGTGATCCCGACGAATTGACCACTGCATTGGGTAATGCAACTGCATTGGTTCTTCCCGGCGTAGGTAGCTTCAGTGGAACTGGTGAAGTATTGCAGGGTAGTTCAATGGCCCTGGGTGCTCTGTTTGCTCGTGCTGCAGCGATAACTCACATCGAGAAGCTACGTAAAGAAGCCGATCCGAATGCTAAGCCTTTCGTCATTGGTCACGGTGAAAAACTGCAATATGACGACAATGGGGGAGCAGGAACTGCAGCTAACATCGCTCGCTTCGGTGAAGGTGTTGTTGTCTACGAGGACAATGAGGCTGCAATTGCGGCTTACGATGCTGCAAACAGCACTAACTTCGCTACAAATGTGGCGGCAACAAGAGGTGCGGCGAATGCCCAGGCGGACACTGTTTACGGCGACGCTGAGCAAGGGACAATTGCTGCTGTTCAACAAGCAAACTGTGCTGCTATGATAATGCAAGGATTTGGCAATCTAGCCCAGACTGCTGGTCATCCGTTTGATAAGTATGGTCAGTTGAAAACTGGCGCAGTTGGTGTCGGGTATACCCAGGACCTTGACTTGTATCTTGAACACCCTGAAGTCGAGACCTATGGCTTCAGCTTCAATACGGTTCTTGCCGGTTGGGGTGTGCAAGGCGACTTTACGTTCCGTCCTGATGCACCTTTGCAGATCGACACAGACGTTTTGACGATCGCTGGTTTGTTCCAGCAATGCGCGGCTATCGGAGCCAGTGGTGTTGAATATGCTTACATGGGCTTAGAGAACTACAATCACGAGTTCTTGGGTTCTGAGACTGGTGGTTGTACGCCGACCAAGCAGACCCTCAAAGGCTATGTCGAGCATGATGTCATCACTTGGGATATCGGTACAACGGCTACATTTACCCGTTCTAATCCGATCATTTCAGCCATCGGTGCCGATATCGGTATCTTGTTGACTGAATTCCAAGGTCTGATGGTTGACGGCGCTGAAGATCGCGCGACACCGACAACTAACCTGATGAAGGTTCCGCTGAGCAATGCCTGTACGTCAGGCAGTGACTTGGCGCTGAACAGTGTTCTGAGCATTGATCAGCGTCCGATCGACGGCACCTGCCGCCCGACGGACAATTCAATGGGCATGGTGCTGTTGGGCCGTGCAACATGGAACAATGTTCTGGGGACGCCGATTGCTTTGTCTCCGACCGTCGTTTATCGCACCGGTCTGAGCGGCATCTCGCCAAGCCCTCTTGGCAGCTGGAAAGAAGACGTAGGGTCAACCGCCTTGTCACTCGGATTTGATTATCTGGGTAGTTTGTCGGGCTCCTTGAGCTACGTGACTTACCAGGGCGAAGACCTGTTCACCAAAAACGGTGACCGTGAGCATATGTCAGTGAGCGTATCTTACGCATTCTAATCAGTGCCTCTCGGGGGCGGTTCGCCGCTCCCGGGAACCGAATTTATTTTCGATGGAGATGAAAATGAAAACCAAAATGTTAACCACGGCATTGACACTGAGCCTTGCGGCCGGTGTCGCACATGCCGAAGTCCCGGCAAATCAGTCGGCCCGTTTGGGCGCTGATTTGACCCCGATGGGCGCTGAAAAAGCCGGATCTCGTTCCGGCGTGGCGGCCTGGACCGGGCGCGGTATTGATGGCGCAAGCCTGTTGAACGGATATGATGGCGGTGCGCTGCCCAACCCGTTCTCCGGTGACAGCCCGAAATACACCATTACGGCAGGCAATGCCGGTCAGTATGACAGCCAATTGACCACCGGTCAGAAGGCGATGCTGGCAACCTATCCGGACACATATAAGCT
>JBMHCM010000025.1:0-11702 GCA_049889915.1 Parvibaculales bacterium | reverse complement strand
GCCGGCCTGTCGGCACGGCAGATCTACACCCGCGCCAAAGTGCAGGATGATGTCGAGCGGTTTATCGAACTATATCGCCGCTCCGGCCGCTTCGCCGTGCGCATTGAGCCGAAGGTTATTCAGCTGCCGCAAAATCGTATTGATTTGGTTTTTGAGATTAATGAAGGTCCGACCACCGGTATTCGCGCTATCAATATTGTCGGCAACCAAGTGTTTTCTGATGACGAACTGCGCGGCGAAATTATCACTCGCGAAAGCCGCTGGTGGCGCATCTTTTCGGCCAATGATAATTACGACCCCGACCGCGTCGCCTATGACCGCGAATTGTTGCGCCGTTTCTATTTGGCAAAAGGCTATGCTGACTTCCGTGTCGTTGCGTCCAATGCCGAGCTGACGCGCGACGGCAAGGGCTTCTTTTTGAACTTCACCATTGAAGAAGGCGCTCTGTATCGGTTTGGCGATGCTCGCGTGGCCACTGATTTGGACACGGTGGACATTGTCGAGTTGGAAGAGAAAATCGCCTATGAGGCGGGCGAGATTTATGACTCGCGGCAAATCGACAAGACGGTAGATGCACTGACCAAGCTGGTCGGCGAGAAGGGCTATGCCTTTGCCGAGGTGCGCCCGCGTGTGCGCCGCGACCGTGACAATAATGAAGTGACGGTTGAGTTCGTCGTGGAAGAGGGACCGCGCGTTTATGTCGAGCGCATTAATGTAAACGGCAACACTCGGACCCGTGACGAAGTTATTCGCCGCGAAATTCGCCTGAGCGAGGGCGATGCGTTTAACCAAGTGCTGCTGGCGCGCTCTGAACGGAATGTGCGGGCGCTCGGTTTCTTTGCCGGGGTTGAAGTCAATGAACTGCCGGGCGGTGATGAAGACAAGACAGTTATCGACGTCAATGTGCGCGAGCAGCCGACCGGTGAATTGAGCTTTGGTGTCGGTTATTCATCAGCCGAAGCCTTGACCACACAGCTTTCCGTTTCGGAACGTAACTTTTTGGGCCGTGGGCAAAAACTGCGGTTTAACCTTGGTCTGTCCAATCAGGTGCAGCGCTACAATATCGCTTTCACCGAGCCATATTTCCTTAACCGCGATATTTCAGCCGGTTTCTCATTGTTCAATACGGACACGGAATATGATTATCAAGACGGCCTGCAAACTAAAGAGCAGGGCGTCGGTTTCTCGCTGGGCTTCCCGCTGTCGGAAGACGGGCGACTGTCCTTGTTTGCCAATTTCTCGCAGGATGAGCTGATCAACAACACGACCAGCGCCAATATCAATCCGAGCTATGACCGCTTCAAGCAAACGCTGGGCTATTATTATTCCATCGATATGCGCGATGACGTCATCAGCCCGACCGATGGCTGGAACCTGAATTTCGGGCAAGACTTGGCTGGGCCGTCGGGCGATGTGTCCTTCTTGCGCACAACCGCCTCAGCCAATTTCTTTGAAGAGATTGCCGAGGGGTGGGTGTTCCACGCGAAAATGAATATGGGCGTCATCCATGATTATAAGGGCGGCTCGATTTCCTATAGCGATCGCTTTTTCCGCGGTGGCCGCAATTTCCGTGGCTTCCAACGCGGCGGGGTCGGCCCGCGCGACTTGAACAGCGATACGGCGCTGGGGGCCAATCGCTATTTGACCGGTACGACGCAGGTATCTTTGCCTCTGGGCATTCCAAAAGAAGTCGGGATGCGCGCCAATGCCTTTGTCGATTTCGGCTTTTTGGGTGAGACGGATGTCTTGCCGACCAGCACCTCGCAAATTGAAGACGAAATGGCTTTCCGTGCCACTTATGGTCTAAGCTTTGCTTGGCGTTCACCGCTTGGCCCGGTGCGGTTTGACTTTGCCCGGCCAATCGTGAAAGAAGATTATGACGAAACGCGGTTTTTCCGCTTCACCATCGGAACCAGCTTCTAAGGAGACTGTTATGACAAAAAAATATTTATTCGCTGCTCTGCTGGCTCTGAGCGTATTTGCCGCCCCGCTGACCGCTATGGCGCAGCCGGTGATTTTGGTGTTCGACGTTGACCGCGCCATTGCGCTGTCAAAGGCCGGTAAAAGCATGGCGCAACAGCTTGAAAAGCAGGTTGCCAGCATCCGTAAGGAAGAGGAAGCCACTGTCAAAAAGCTGCAAGGCGAAGTTGATAAGCTGAAAGAACAGCAAAAGCTGATGGCGCCGGAAGCGTTGCAAAGCAAAGTTGCTGAAATCCGTCAGAAGGAAGTTGAGCGCCGCCAATCTTTGAATGAGCGCACCCAAGCCGTGCAGGCCGGTGGCCAGCGCGCCGCCGCGCAAATCGTTAAGGTGGCCGAGCAAGAACTGAGCGCCATTTCCAAAGAGCGTAAAGCCGATATTGTGATGCGCCGCGAAGCGGTGTTTTACGCCAGCCCGGCCATTGATGTGACCAAAGAATTGGTTGGCCGCTTGGATGCCAAGCTGAGCTCGGTCAAGGTGACCCCGGTCGCTGCCAAAAAACCGGCCAAGAAATAAGCCATGGCAGACCCGCGTTTTTATCGACGCGAAGGGCCGTTCAGCATTGCTGAATTGGCCGACCATATCGGTCTTGATACTGTCTCGGCCGATTTAAGGCTCAATGATATTGCTGCATTGGATGAAGCGGGCGCGGATGCGTTGAGCTTTTTCTCAAACGCCAAATTGGCCGATAAGCTGGCCGCCAGTCGGGCCGGTGCCGTTTTGGTGAAGGCTGAGCACGCCGATTTGGTTCCCGACGGCACGGTGGCGATTATTTGCCCCGACCCGTATCGGGCCATGGCGCAAATTACGCAATTATTTTACCCCGATACGGCGCAGTCGCGCCCGCCGGCTTTTGGCCGACAGGGTGAGCATGCGGTGCATCCTGATGCCATTATTGGCGATGATGTGGTGATTGAGGCCAATGCGGTTATCGGCCCGAAGGCGGAAATCGGGGATGGCTGTTATATCAGCGCCGGTGCCTATGTTGGCCACGGCACGGTGTTAGGGCGCGGGTGCACCATTGGCCCGAATGCGTCGGTCAGCTATGCGCTGCTCGGCAATGGCGTGTTTTTGCAAGGCGGCGCACAAATCGGCGTTGATGGGTTTGGCTATGCGCCGGGGGCGGCGCACATCAAAATTCCGCAATTGGGCCGTGTGATATTGCAAGATCATGTTGAGATTGGTGGTAATTGCGGCATTGATCGCGGCGCCTTGGGCGACACGGTGGTCGGCGAGGGCACCAAGATCGATAATCTGACGCATTTGGCGCATAATGTGAAAATGGGGCGGCATTGCTTCATCACTGCCAGTTGTGCGATTGCCGGTAGCACCACCATTGGCGACTATGTGCAAATGGGCGGCGGTGCCAAGGTGACGGGCCATGTGACGATAGGCGATCGCTGCGTGATATCTGCCATGTCGGCGGTGCTGCGGTCTTTCCCGGATGATTGCCAAATTGCCGGTGCTCCGGCGCGGCTGCGTAGCGAGCTGTATCGCGACCAGGCGTTCATATCGCGGCTGCGCAAAAAGGGCGATACGCCAAGCTAAGTGGCGTTAAACGCGTAATAAATCGTTACAATCGTTTATTTGCTGGCCATGGGCGAAGCGCGTAAATCACCTTTAAGGAGATTTGCATGAGTGACATTCACCCAACCGCCATTATTGAAGACAGCGTAAAGCTTGGGAACAATGTGAAGATTGGCCCCTATAGCGTGATAAGCGGCAATGTGGAATTGGGTGACAATGTGGTGCTGGAAAGCCATGTCGTGCTGGCCGGTAATACCAAGGTTGGCGCTGACACGCATATCTATCCATTCGCCTCTATCGGTCATGTTTCGCAAGACAAGAAATTCGGCGGCGAAGAAGTATTCCTCGAAATCGGTGAACGCAATGTCATCCGCGAACATGCCACCATGAACCCCGGTACGGCAGCCGGTGGCGGTGTTACCCGCATCGGCAATGACGGCCTGTTCATGATTGGCTCGCATATCGCGCATGATTGCATCATTGGCGACAATGTCATCATGGCCAATAATGCCTCACTAGGCGGCCATGTGACGATTGGCGATTTCGCCATTATGGGTGGCATGAGCGCCTCGCATCAGTTCTGTCGCATTGGCGCGCATTCCTTTATCGGCGCGGCCAGCATGGTGGTTGAAGATGTTATTCCGTTTGGTGCAGCGACAGGCAACCGCGCTGTTTTGGCCGGTCTTAATCTGGTCGGTTTGAAGCGGCGTAATTTTGATCGCGCCGAAATCAACGCACTGCGCGGCCTGCACAAACGCCTGTTTGTTGAAACCGAGGGCGCTTTGATGACGCGGCTCGCCAAAGCGGCGCAAGAATATCCCGATAGCAACTGCGTAAAGCAGGTTGTCGAATTTATGGGCGTTGAACAAAATCGCGGCTATTGCACGCCGCGTAATCGCGCCTAAATGAGCGACAAACCACTTGGCTTGATTGCCGGCGGCGGCGCTTTGCCGTTGCGCATTGCGGCCGCTCATTGTGCGACCGGTGGGTCGATATTTGTTGTCGGTCTTGAAAACGAAGCCGATCCGGCCATTGCAGATTACCCGCATGATTGGACGCCGCTTGGGCATCTGCAGGGGGCAGCCGATAAAGTGCTGGCTGCCGGTTGCGAGGATTTGGTGATTATTGGCGGCATTCAACGCCCGAAACTGGAAGCACTGGATTTTGACACCGGCGGGCAATGGTTTCTTGAGCAAGTGATGGCCGGTCATCATGCCGGTGACGACCAAGTGCTGCAGACCATTATTGCTTATTTTCAAACCCGTGGACTGACCGTGCAGCCGCCGCAGAAATATTTGCAAGCGCTTATCGGCAAGGCCGGGGCGCAAACATCAATCGACCATGCGCCGCATCAGGCCGATATTGACCGAGCCATTGAGGTGGCCGCTGTTACCGGCGCGGCGGACATTGGTCAAAGCTTGGCCGTTGGCCATAAATTGGTGCTGGCGGTTGAAGGGCCGGAGGGTACGGACGCCATGTTGCAGCGTCTGCAAACCCTGTCGCCGCAGTTTCTCGGTACAGCTGACGCGCCGCGCGGTGTGTTGGCCAAGCTGCCGAAGCCGCAGCAAGACCGCCGTGTTGACTTGCCGACCTTGGGCCGCAAGACGGTTGAACTGGCCGCTGCCGCGCATTTGGCCGGGATTGTATATGAAGCCGGTGGCGCGCTGTTTGATGATTTTGACGCGGTTGTCGCTTTGGCCGAAGAGAGAGGCTTATTCCTGCTCGGCATTGACAAGGAGACGGCATGAGCGTGCCGCACATCATGATTATCGCCGGGGAAAGCTCCGGCGACGCGCTTGGTGGTGACCTGATGCAGGCGTTGAAGGCACAGGCCGGTGAGGTAATGGTGACCGGTATTGGTGGGCCTAAAATGGCAGAGCAGGGGCTCGCTTCAGTGTTTCCCATGTCAGAGATTGCCGTCATGGGGTTGAAGGAAATCCTGCCGCGCTTGCCGAAATTATTCAAATTGGTGGATGAAGCGGTCGCCCATGCTCTAGCGACATCACCCGATGCGATTGTGCTGATTGACAGCCCGGAGTTCAATCACCGTGTTGCCAAGCGGGTGAAGGCGCAGCGACCGGATATTCCTATCATCTGTTATGTGGCGCCGCATGTATGGGCTTGGCGCCGCAAGCGGGCCGGTAAGATGAAGGCTTATTTTGATGCGGTGATGGCGTTTCTGCCGTTTGAGCCGGATGTGTTTGCCGCCAATGATGGCCCGCCTTGCCATTTTGTCGGCCATCCGATTGCCGACCGGCTTGCCGCATTAGAACCGCTGTCGGACTTTGCCAAGAAATATAAGCTGAAGAAAAACGATGTGCCGTTGACCGTGCTGCCGGGCAGTCGCGTCAGTGAGGTGAAAGCGCTGGTGTCGGTATTTGGTGATGTGCTGCGCCGCCTCGACCGGCAGATTGAAAATCTGCGCGTTATTGTGCCACTGGTGCCGCATATGGCTGAAGCAGTGCGGGCTGAAACCGCCAATTGGCCGGGGCGGGTGATATATGTTGAAGATGAATCGGATAAACATGCCGCCTTTCATGCATCGCGGGCGGCCTTGGCGTCATCCGGCACGGCGACGATGGAACTGGCCTTGGCCGGTCTGCCGACTGTTGTCGCCTATAATATGGGCCTGATGGGCGATATTTTGATGCGCACCATGCCGGTGCCAAGCGTTGTGCTGGTCAATCTTATTCTCGACAAACCGGCCATGCCGGAGTTTTTGCAATGGCGCTGCACGGTTGATTACATTTCACCGGCCATGCGCGACATGCTGGTCGATGATGCGGTTAACGCGCAGTATCGCGATATGCTGGCGGCGTTTCGTCCGGCCATGACGCAAGAAGGGCAGAAGCCCGCTGACCGAGCTGCTGCCCTTACTTTAGAGTTGGCTGCGAACAGCCGCTAATTAGCGCTTGTTGATGTCCGTATAATCACGGGCGTCGGCACCGATATAGAGCTGGCGCGGACGACCGATACGTTGGCTCGGATCCTCAATCATCTCATTCCATTGTGCAATCCAGCCGACGGTGCGAGCCAGGGCAAACAGAACGGTGAACATGGAAGTCGGGAAGCCCATCGCTTTCAGCGTGATGCCTGAATAGAAGTCGATATTCGGATACAGCTTCTTCTCGACGAAATATTCGTCTTCCAGAGCGATTTTTTCCAGTTCCATTGCGACGTCGAGCAGCGGGTCATCTTTAATACCCAGCTCACCCAGCACTTCGTGGCAGGTTTTCTGCATCACACGGGCGCGCGGGTCGTAGTTTTTGTAAACCCGGTGACCGAAGCCCATCAGACGGAACGGATCGTCTTTGTCTTTCGCTTTGGCAACATATTCCGGAATGCGTTCAACCGAACCGATTTTGGCCAGCATGTCGAGAGCCGCTTCATTGGCACCGCCATGGCTCGGGCCCCACAGGCAAGCAATACCGGCAGCCACACAGGCAAACGGGTTGGCACCTGATGAACCGGCCAGACGGACGGTTGAGGTTGAGGCATTCTGCTCGTGGCCAGCATGCAGGATGAAGATACGGTCCATCGCGCGGGCCAAAACCGGGCTAACCTTCATTTCTTCGCACGGCACTGAGAAGCACATGTGCAGGAAGTTGGAGGCATAATCCAAATCATTGCGCGGATAAACGAAAGGCTGACCGGCGCTGTATTTGTAAGCCATGGCCGCAATGGTCGGGATTTTGGCAATCAGACGACGGCTGGCGATACGGCGTTGTTCCGAATCGTTAATGTCAGTGCTGTCATGGTAGAAAGCAGACAGCGCGCCAACCACACCAACCATAATGGCCATCGGGTGGGCGTCGCGGCGGAAACCGTGGAAGAAACGGTTCATTTGCTCATGCAGCATGGTGTGCTGCGTGATGTTGTCTTCAAACTCGGCCAGTTCAGCGGCGCTCGGCAATTCGCCGTTCAGCAGCAGATAGCAGGTCTCGATAAAGCTGCCTTGGTCGGCCAATTGCTCAATCGGGTAACCGCGATGCAGCAACACACCTTTTTCGCCGTCAATATAGGTGATGGCTGATTTACAGCTGGCGGTTGAGGTGAAACCCGGGTCGTAGGTGAATTGACCGGTTTGCGCATACAGCTTTGAAACGTCAATGACGCTCGGGCCGACAGTGCCTTCGTGGATGTCGAAATCATAATCTTTGCCGAGGCTGTTGAGTTTAGCGTTGTCGCTCATGGCGTTCCCCTTCCGTCCGATGTTCAAATTTGGCCGTGTCTTAACACAAAACCATATGCATAGCCAGCGCTCGGCTGTGGATTTTCAATGTTTTAGTCGATTTGGTCGGCCAAGCGGGCCAGCGCTTCATCGCGGCCCAAAAGAGCCAAAACATCGAAGATGCCCGGCGAGCGGCTATGGCCGACCAAAGCGGCGCGAAAGGCCGGTGCCAGCTTGCCCATCTTCAAATCCGCGGCCTCCATATAGGCTTTAATCAGCGCCTCAATGGCCTCGGTCGACCAGTCCGATAACGCGCTGAGCTGGCCATGCAGGGCGGCCAAATGCGGCTTATTATCGTCATTTAGATGTTTGGCCAGCTTATCATCGACGGCAATCGGGCGCTTTGCCTTCAAGAAAGCCGAATCATCAACCAGATCGCCAAGTCGGGTGGCGCGCTCTTTCAGCAAGGGCATGGTGGCCAGCACTTGGTCTTTGAACGGAGCCAATTCCGCATCCAACGCCAGCACGTTGTCCACTAAGGCGGCATCATCGCTCATATTGAGGTGTTGCGCGTTCACGAAATCCAGCTTTTCCGTGTCGAAGCGGGCCGGGGCTTTGCCGACCGCATCGAGCGAGAACCACTCAATCAGCTGCGCATCGGTGAAAATCTCATCATCGCCATGGCTCCAGCCAAGCCGCGCCAAATAATTGCGCATGGCAGCCGGCAGATAGCCCATATCGCGATAGGCCTCGACGCCCAAAGCACCATGTCGTTTCGACAGCTTGGCGCCATCGGCTCCGTGAATCAGTGACATATGGGCAAATTGCGGCACCGCCCAGCCAAGCGCGGCGTAAATCTGTGCCTGCCGTCCGGCATTGGTCAAATGGTCGTCGCCCCGAATGACATGGGTGACGCCCATATCATGGTCATCAACCACCACTGACAGCATATAAGTCGGCGTGCCGTCAGAGCGCAGCAGGATGAGATCATCAAACTGCTCATTGGCGAAAGTCACCGTGCCTTGAATGGCGTCCTCGATTACCGTGTCGCCGCTTTGCGGGGCTTTGAAGCGAATGACGAAGGGGGTGTCTGCAGGGGCATCGGACGGGTCGCGGTCGCGCCATGTGCCGTCATAACGTGGCGGGCGGCCTTCAGTGCGGGCTTTTTCGCGCATCGCATCGACTTCTGCCGGCGTGCAGAAACATTTATAGGCTTTACCATCAGCCAAAAGTTGTTCAGCCACGGCGACATGCCGCGCCGCATTGGCGTGTTGGTAAACCGGGGCAGCATCGGCAGAAAGCCCAAGCCAATCCATACCGGCCAGAATAGCGTCAATCGCTTCTTGCGTTGAGCGGGCGCGGTCTGTGTCTTCGATACGCAGCAAAAAAGTGCCGCCATGGTGGCGCGCAAAGGCCCAATTGAATAAAGCCGTGCGGGCGCCGCCAATATGCAAAAAGCCGGTCGGCGAGGGGGCAAAGCGTGTGATGACAGGTGTATCGGTGGCAGTCTCAGTCACAGTCATAGACAATCAAGCCTTCGGAAAATCCCTTATCAGTTGCATTTAATTTGCGTCTCAACCGGCACTCGCTAGCGCGTTCAGGTCGGCTGGGCCACTGTTTCGGCATGGTCTTAGCATATATTCACCCAACCCCCTAGTGCCATGAAGCAGACGCATTTTTCCTTGCTGGCCGTCAGCTTTGCCGCCGCCATGGCGGTATTTTTCGCGGCCCCGTTTGAGTAGCCCATATGGGTGACATTGGCCTTGGCGGTGCTGGCCGCTGCGCTGTTGGAATATGCCGGTCGGCGCGACCATTACAGGCTGATGCGTATCGGACTGGTGGTGCTGGTGTTCGCTGTCGGCTTTGGTTGGGCGCAGGGGCGCACCCATTGGCAGCAGGCAACAACCGGCAGCTTGTATATCCCGCCGGACCGGGCACCGACCGCCTTGCGCGGGGTGGTTGATTGGTCGGAACCGACGCCGCGCGGCAGCAAGACGGTGCTGCGGCTGACTGATTATCAAAACCGTCCGGTCAGCGTGCAGCTTTATGGCAAACGTTTTCATGCGGCGCGTTTACAACCGGGCTGCACGGCGTCTTTATCGGCGCGCTTGCAGCCCTTGCCACTGCCGGTGGTGGTGGACGGGCACGATCCGCGTCTGCGCGCTTGGTTTGCCGGTCAGCGCGGGCGCGGTTTCATTAAGCAAATTGAACAGGTTACGTGCCCTGAAACGCCGTCCTTTGCGCATCGTTTGGCGCGTTGGCGCTTGGGATTGGCCGCGCATTATCGTGACAGCATGTCGGCTGAGGCGGGGCCGATTGCGGCGGCGTTGATTACCGGTGTGCGCGGCATGATAGACAGCAAGGTGCGGCAAGCATTTCGCCATAGCGGCTTGGCGCATATGCTGGCCATTTCCGGATTGCATATGGCACTGTTTGCCGGTTCGGTTTACGCGCTTATTCGCCTTTTGGCGGCGGCTTGGCCGGCGCTTGTGCTGCGTCACGATATGCGCAAACCGGCAGCGATTATCGCGCTTTTGGCGGCCACGGCCTATTTGCTGATTTCCGGCGCCAGCATTGCGACCCAGCGCGCCTACATCATGCTGGCGATATTCTTTCTATCCGTGCTGCTCGACCGACCGGCCATCACCATGCGCAATGTGTTATGGGCGACCATCTTGGTGTTGCTGCTGCAGCGGCATGCCATTGTGCAGGTCGGCTTTCAAATGAGCTTTGCCGCCGTGATGGCTTTGGTGGCGGTGTATGAGATATGGCAGCGGGCCGACAGACTATATGTGCAGCTGGCCGAGATGCCGCCATGGGAACGGGCGGGGCGGCTGGCTTGGCGCTATGCCTCGGCGCTCACCTTAACCAGCCTGATAGCCGGTTCGGTGACCGGCTTTATTGCGCTGACGCAATTTTATCAAATCGGCACTTATGGTCTGCCTGCCAATTTATTGGCCATGCCGGTTTTCGGCACGCTCATCATGCCATTGGCACCCATCAGCCTTTTGCTGAGCACGGTCAATTTTGATTGGCCGGCCATGGCGGTGATGCAATTTGGTATTGAGACGGTAATCACCACGGCTAGTTGGATAACCGCTTTTGACGGCGCAGTGTGGCGCGCCGGTGCCAGCCCTGATTGGGTGCTTCCGGTCGCCGCCGTCGGATTTGTTTGGATGTGCCTGTTACCAAACCGGTGGCGCTTTATCGGTGTGCTGCCGATGTTGATTGCAAGCCTCGCAATTGGGCAGGGCAATCGGCCGGTCGCGCATCTGGTCGGCCGCGATGCCATTGCGGTACAAGAGCAGGGGCTTGGACTAAAACTGCTGCGCCGCAACGGCCATGGCTATGAGCTGGGGGTGATGGCCCTCTTTCACGGGCAAGACCCGGAGGATTTAGGGGATGGCTTATCTTGCGCGCCGGGGTGTGGTGTGCGGTCGAAAGATTTGATGGTGGTGGCATATCTGACGCATCCGCGACGTTTGACGACGGCCTGCCATGAAGGGGATCTGGTTATCCTGCCGTTTCACACGGCGCGCTATCCGTGCAAAGCCCTATTGCTGGACGAGACAAAACTACAGCGCGGCCAGCCATTGCAAATCAACAGTGATGGGCGACGGCTATACATCAAAAAGCCGGCCCAAGTCCGGTTTTGGCAGCGACCGGCGCTGAAATTATATGATTAGTATTTGCGGATAAGACCGACCAAGCGACCTTGCACACGCACTTGGTCGGCGCGGAAGATGCGGGTTTCGTAAGCTTGGTTGGCGGCCTCTAGGGCAATCATTTCGCCTTTACGACGCAGCCGCTTCAAAGTCGCTTCATGGCCTTCCACCAAAGCGACGACAATCTCGCCATTTTCGGCCGTTGCGCCACTTTGAATAATTGCCGTATCGCCGTCCAAAATACCGGCTTCAATCATCGAATCACCATGCACTTCGAGCGCATAATGTTCTCCTGAGCGCATCATTTCGACCGGAACGGAGATTTGGTTAACTTCTTCCTGCAAGGCCTCGATCGGTGTAC
>JBMHCM010000024.1:0-3858 GCA_049889915.1 Parvibaculales bacterium | reverse complement strand
CACAAATTCGGTGAATTTGCACCGTCGCGCACCTATTACGGTCATGCCGCCGACAAAAAGGCGAAGAGAGGTTAACCCATGGGTAAAGCATCACTGAAACGTCAGCTGCCCGATAATGAGGCAAAAGCGGTCGGTCGGATGATCCGCACCAGCCCGCAGAAGCTCAATCTGGTTGCCCAGCTTATTCGCGGTAAAAAAGCCGAGCAGGCGCTTAACGATTTGGCGTTCTCACGCCGTCGTGTCGCCGGTGAGGTCAAGAAAGTGCTGGAAAGCGCTATCGCCAATGCGGAAAACAATCACAATCTGGACGTTGACAGCCTGGTTGTTGCCGAAGCCTATGTCGGTAAGAACCTTGTCATGAAACGCTTCCGCGCCCGCGCCAAAGGCCGTGCCGCGCGTATCTTGAAGCCGTTCAGCCAAGTCACCATTGTGGTGCGTGAAGTTGAGGAGAAAGCATAATGGGTCAGAAGGTCAATCCAATCGGTATGCGCCTCGGCGTCAACCGCACCTGGGAAAGCCGCTGGTATGCAAGCAAAGGCGAATATGCCGATTTGCTGCATGAGGATCTGAAAATCCGCACCATGCTTTTCAAAGAGCTGCGTCAAGCCAGCCTGTCGCGCGTTGTTATTGAACGCCCGCACAAGAAATGCCGCGTTACCATTCACTCAGCCCGTCCGGGTGTGATTATCGGTAAAAAAGGCGCCGACATTGAAAAGCTGAAGCAGCGCATTGCCAAAATGACGGATAGCGAAGTGAACTTGAACATTGTTGAGGTTCGCAAGCCTGAGGGCGACGCCCAGCTGGTTGCTGAAAGCGTTGCCCAACAGCTTGAGCGTCGTGTTGGTTTCCGCCGCGCCATGAAGCGGGCTGTGCAGTCAGCCATGCGTTTGGGCGCCGGTGGTATTCGTATCAATTGCGCCGGTCGTTTGGGCGGTGCTGAGATTGCCCGAACCGAATGGTATCGCGAAGGTCGTGTGCCGCTGCATACGCTGCGCGCCGACATCGATTATGGTGTGGCCGAAGCGATGACCGCATATGGTATTTGCGGCGTGAAAATCTGGATTTTCAAAGGCGAAATCATGGAGCACGACCCGATGGCTCGTGATCGTCGCGAAGAGCAAGGCGGCAGCGAAGGCGGCCGTCCGCAACGCCAAGGGGCGGGGAACTAAACCATGTTGCAACCGAAACGTACTAAATTCCGTAAGGCTCATAAGGGCCGGATTAAAGGCAATGCCAAGGGCGGCACCTCGCTGACTTTTGGTTCATACGGCTTGAAAGCCACCTCACCGGAGCGGGTGACGGCACGCCAAATTGAGGCTGCTCGTCGTGTGATTACCCGTCACATGAAGCGTGCCGGTCGTGTGTGGATCCGTATTTTCCCGGATGTCCGGTCTCAAAGAAGCCGACTGAGGTTCGGATGGGTAAAGGTAAAGGTTCGCCAGAATATTGGGCGTGCCGCGTGAAGCCGGGCCGCATCATGTTTGAAGTCGACGGCGTGCCGGCCGACATCGCCCATGAAGCGTTGAAACTGGCTGCCGCCAAATTGCCGGTTGCGACACGCATCGTGTCTCGTCCGGGTGAAGGTCAATAGGGGCTGATGATGAAAATGTCAGAAATCAAGGATATGACAGCCGATCAACTGGCTGATGAAATCGTTAAGCTGAAGAAAGAGCAGCTGAACCTGCGCTTTCAGCAAGCCTCTGGTCAGTTGGAAAATGCTGCCCGCATTCGTGAAGTGCGCCGCACCATTGCCCGTCTGAAAACAGCTCAAAACGCGCAAAGCGCCGAAGCAGCGGAGTAAGGGAAGACTATGCCAAAACGTATTCTGCAAGGCACAGTGGTCAGTGATAAGGGCGACAAAACAGTTGTCGTCAATGTTGAGCGCCGCTTTACCGACCCGGTGATGAAAAAAACCGTTCGGAAGTCGAAGCGCTACCACGCGCATGATGAAAACAATTCAGTGAAGGTTGGCGATGCGGTCGAAATCCGTGAATGCCGCCCGATCTCGAAATTGAAAAGCTGGGAAGTTATTTCCGGCGCCGGTGAATAAGGAGTCACGTTATGATTCAGATGCAAACCAATCTGGATGTTGCCGATAATAGCGGCGCACGCCGGGTGCAGTGCATCAAGGTTCTTGTCGGGTCCAAGCGGAAAACCGCTTCAGTCGGTGACACAATTGTTGTCTCCGTCAAAGAAGCCATTCCGCGCGGTCGTGTGAAGAAGGGTGATGTAATGCGCGCCGTAATCGTGCGCACGGCGAAAGAAATTCGTCGTCAGGATGGCAGTATCATCCGCTTTGACCGCAATGCAGCGGTTCTGGTCAATAATGCAGGCGAGCCGATCGGCACGCGTATTTTTGGCCCGGTCACCCGTGAGCTACGTAGCAGCAATCACATGAAAATCGTCTCGCTGGCACCGGAGGTGTTGTAATGGCGACCAAGCTGAAAATTAAAAAAGGCGACAAAGTGGTAGTCACCACCGGTCGCGATAAGGGTAAAACCGGCGAAGTTTTGGCCGTTTTCCCGACTGAAAACCGCGCTTTGGTGCAGGGTGTGAATATGGTGAAGCGTCACCAGAAGCAGACTCCGCAAAATCAGGGCGGCATTATCAATCGCGAAAGCAAGATCCACGTGTCAAACTTGGCTGTTGCTGACCCGAAAGACGGCGCAGCAACCCGCGTCGGTTTTAAAATCAATGACGATGGCAGCAAACAGCGCATCGCCAAACGTTCAGGAGAAGCAATCGATGGCTGATACGGCTTATGTACCGCGCCTGAAGACGCAATATCAGGACGTTATTCGCGGCGCTTTGATCGAAAAATTCGATCTGAAAAACCCGATGCAGGTTCCGGCTCTGGAAAAAGTCGTGCTCAATATGGGCATTGGCGAAACCACGCAGGACACCAAGAAGATCAACTCTGCCTTTGAAGACATGCAGGCAATTGCCGGTCAAAAACCGGTTATTACCCGCGCTCGCAACTCGATTGCCGGCTTCAAAGTGCGCGAAAACATGCCGCTGGGTGTGAAAGTCACACTGCGTGGTGCGCGCATGTTTGAGTTTATCGACCGTTTGGTCACCGTGGCTCTACCGCGCGTGCGTGACTTCCGTGGTCTGAATGCAAACAGCTTTGACGGCAATGGCAATTTCGCCATGGGCCTGAAAGAGCACATTGTGTTCCCGGAAATCAATTATGACAAAGTCGATACGATTTGGGGGATGGACATTATTGTGACCACCACCACCAAAGATGACGACCAGGCACGCGAATTGCTGCGGGCCTTCAACTTTCCGTTCAACGATTAGAGCGGGGGAGAGAGATATGGCGAAGAAAAGTATGATTGCGCGCAACGAGAAGCGCAAGAAACTGGCCGATAAATATGCAGCCAAACGGGCCGCGCTGTTGGCAATTGCCAATGACAGCTCGCTGTCTAATGAAGAGCGTTTCAAAGCGCGCTTGAAGCTGTCTGAACTGCCGCGAAATTCTGCGAAGGGCCGCATCCGCAACCGTTGTGGTGTGACCGGTCGTCCGCGTGGCTACTACCCTAAACTCAACATGTCGCGGCTCGCGCGGCCTGAACTGTCCTCAAAAGGGCTGGTTCCGGGCATGGTCAAGTCAAGCTGGTAAGGAGGGATAACAATGAACGATCCTCTCGGTGATATGCTGACCCGTATCCGCAACGCGCAAATGCGGGGTAAAACTTCAGTCATCAGTCCGGCGTCAAAATTGCGCCGCTGGGTTTTGGATGTGCTGCAGGATGAAGGTTACATTCGTGGCTATTCAGAGTCCAAAATGGACAATGGCACCAGCGAATTGAATATTGAGCTGAAATATTATGAAGGCCAGCCGGTCATCCAAGA